>CAJOIG010000026.1 GCA_905234575.1 uncultured Oscillospiraceae bacterium | reverse complement strand
GTTTGCTGGTCCTGTGCGGTTCTTGTAGCCAACCCCGGATCGACAGATGCCCAAAAGTGATGTTTTTGGTAAAAACCTTTCTTATGGACAACTGCCTAGGCAGGATTTGATTTGGTTGGTTTTTACAGCGCGTTCGTGCGCCCGACAAGAGCGGAGAGGTCCACATAGCTCTCGGCCTCGGAGGCGATCTCCTCGTCCGTCTCCACGTCGACGCCGCGGTACATGGAAAGACCGGAGCCGGCGGGGATGAGCTTGCCGATGATGACGTTCTCCTTCAGGCCCACGAGGTGGTCCACCTTGCCCTTGATGGCAGCGTCGGTGAGGACCCTTGTCGTCTCCTGGAAGGAGGCGGCGGACAGGAAGCTCTCGGTGGCGAGGGACGCCTTGGTGATACCCATGAGCTTCTGGGTGTAGGTGGCGAGGGCCAGCCCCTCCTCCCCCGCGTCGATGCGGGCCTGGATGGCCTCGTTCGCCGCGCGGAGCTCGGTGATGTCCACCACGCTGCCGGAGAGGAGATTCGTGGAGCCGGGATCGTCGATCTCCACCTTGCGGAGCATCTGGCGAGCGATGACCTCGATGTGCTTGTTGTTGATGTCGACGCCCTGCTGGCGGTAGACCTTCTCGACCTCCTGGACGAGATAGTTCCGCACACCCTGGCGGCCGTTCGCGTCGTCGTCCACGCCGCGGGTGCGGAGGACGTCGTGCGGGTTCAGCGCGCCGCGGGTCAGCTCCTGGCCCTGGTCCACATGCTCGCCTTCCTGGACGATGATGCCGGCGGAATAGGGGATCTGGTAGACCTTGGTCTCGCCGAGGGCCTCGTTTGTGATGGTGAGAGCACAGACGGTGTTCTTCTTCGCGTCCTCCATGGACACGGTGCCGGAGATGTCGGCCAGGACCGCCATGCGCTTGGGACGCCGGGCCTCGAACAGCTCCTCGACACGGGGAAGACCCTGGGTGATGTCTTCGATGTCGGAGCCAGCGGCGCCGCCGGTGTGGAAGGTACGCATCGTGAGCTGGGTGCCCGGCTCGCCGATGGACTGGGCCGCGATGACGCCGACGGCCTCGCCGCAGTCGACGGGATTGCCGGTGGCCAGGTTCATGCCGTAGCACTTGGCGCAGACGCCGCTCTTTGCCTCGCAGCACATGACGGAGCGGACCTTCACGGAGAAGATGCCGTTGTCCTCGAGGACGCGGGCGTCGAGAGGCATGAGCATGTGGTCGGTGTCGAAGAGGAGCTCGCCGGTAGCCGGGGCCGTGATGGGCTTCGCGGGATAGCGGCCGCGGATGCTGTCGCCGAAGGTCTGGGCGGCGGAGGCGGCGTCCACCTCCTCGATGCCGGCGGCCTGCAGAGCCTCCACATCGGAGGGGCTGAACGCCTTGTAGCGCGGGACGATGACGTTGCCGGCCTCGTCCTTGATGTCCAGGGGCGCGAACTTGCCCTCCAGGGCCGCGCCGTCCACACGGGCGTGGATGATCTTGTCGAGGATGACCTTCGCGTCGTTGCCGGCGGTGGTGCCGCAGTCGGGCTCACGGATGATGACCTCCTGGGAGACGTCGACGAGACGGCGGGTCAGGTAACCGGAGTCCGCGGTACGCAGAGCGGTATCGGCCAGGCCCTTGCGGGCGCCGCGGCTCGAGACGAAATACTCGAGAACGGTCAGACCCTCGCGGTAGTTGGCCTTGATGGGGATCTCCAGGGTCTTACCGGCGGTGTTCGCGACGAGGCCGCGCATACCGGCGAGCTGACGGATCTGGTTCATGGAGCCGCGGGCGCCGGACTGGGCCATCATGTTGATGGGGTTGAACTCATCGAGGTTGGACTCCAGGGCAGCGGTGACCTTCTTCGTGGTCTCCTCCCACTCCGCGACGACGAGACGGTAGCGCTCGTCGTTCGTCAGGAAGCCGCGGCGGTACTGCTTCTCGATCTGGGGCAGAACCTCGGTCTCGGTCTCCTTGATGATGCGTGCCTTCGCCTCGGGGACGACCATGTCGGAGATGGCGATGGTGATGGCGCCGATGGTGGAGTACTTGTAGCCAAGGGCCTTGATCTTGTCGAGGACCTCCGTGGCGATGGTGAAGCCGTGCTTGTCGATGCAGCGCCGGACGATGCGGCCGAGCATCTTCTTGTCCACCCGGAAGCTGATCTCCTGGACAAAGGCGTTCGCGGGATCGGAGCGGTCCACAAAGCCCAGGTCCTGGGGAATGGGCTCGTTGAAGATGATGCGGCCCACGGTGGTGTCCACGAGCTCCGACCGGGTCTCCCCGTTCGCGCCGGTCTTCGTGAAGCGGACCTTGATGGGCGCGTGCATGCCGACAAGCTTCTCGTTGTAGGCCATGATGGCCTCGTTCGGGCTGGAATAATAGTGGCCCGCGCCGGGCTCGTTGTCCCGGATATAGGTGAGGTAGTAGGAGCCGAGGACCATGTCCTGGGTGGGCACGGTGACAGGCTCGCCGTCCTGCGGGCGCAGGAGGTTGTTCGCGGAGAGCATCAGCACGCGGGCCTCCGCCTGGGCCTCCGCGGACAGAGGCACGTGGATGGCCATCTGGTCGCCGTCGAAGTCGGCGTTGAACGCGGTGCAGACCAGCGGATGCAGGCGCAGGGCGCGGCCCTCGACCAGCACGGGCTCGAACGCCTGGATGCCGAGTCGGTGCAGCGTCGGCGCGCGGTTGAGCATGACGGGATGCTCCTTGATGACGACCTCCAGGGCATCCCACACGGCAGGCTCCTGCTTGTCGACCTTCTTCTTCGCGGCCTTGATGTTGTTCGCGACGCCGTCCTCCACGAGCTTCTTCATGATGAACGGGCGGAACAGCTCGATGGCCATCTCCTTGGGCACGCCGCACTGATAGAGCTTCAGGTCGGGGCCGACGACGATGACGGAACGGCCGGAATAGTCGACGCGCTTGCCGAGGAGGTTCTGGCGGAAGCGGCCCTGCTTGCCCTTGAGCATGTCGGACAGGCTCTTCAGGGCACGGGAGTTCGCGCCGGTGACGGCGCGGCCGCGGCGGCCGTTGTCGATGAGGGCGTCCACCGCCTCCTGCAGCATGCGCTTCTCGTTGCGGACGATGATGTCCGGCGCGTTGAGCTCAATGAGCCTCTTAAGGCGGTTGTTGCGGTTGATGACGCGGCGGTACAGGTCGTTGAGGTCCGAGGTGGCGAAGCGGCCGCCGTCCAGCTGGACCATGGGGCGCAGCTCGGGCGGGATGACCGGCAGCACGTCGATGATCATCCACTCGGGACGGTTGCCGGAGGCGCGGAAGGCCTCCACGACTTCGAGGCGCTTGACGAGCTTGGCCTTCTTCTGGCCGCTGGCGTCCTTGAGCTGCTCCTGCAGCTCGGCGGCGAGCGCGTCGCAGTCGATGTCGGAGAGCAGCTTCTTGACGGCCTCGGCGCCCATGCCGGCCTCAAAGTCGTCCTCGTACTTTTCCTTCATGTCCCGATACTCACGCTCGGTGAGGATCTGGCATTTCTGCAGCGGAGAGAAGCCGGGATCGGTGACGATGTACGCCCCGAAATACAGGACCTTCTCCAGGATGCGCGGGGTGAGGTCCAGCAGCACGCCCATGCGGGAGGGGATGCCCTTGAAGTACCAGATGTGGCTCACGGGCGTCGCGAGCTGGATGTGGCCGAGGCGCTCGCGGCGGACCTTGGACTTCGTGACCTCGACGCCGCAGCGGTCGCAGATCTTGCCCTTGTAGCGGATCTTCTTGTACTTGCCGCAGTGGCACTCCCAGTCCTTCGTCGGTCCGAAGATGCGCTCACAGAACAGGCCGTCGCGCTCGGGCTTCAGGGTGCGGTAGTTGATGGTCTCCGGCTTCTTGACCTCGCCGGAGGACCAGCTGAGGATCATTTCGGGGGAAGCGATGCCGATCTGGATCGCCTCAAAAGGAGCGTAGCTCATTCGTAATCCTCCTCTCCGTCAATATCTTCGTAGTCCATGTCGCTGGGTTCGTCGCCGTCCTCGTACTCGGGCTCGACGTCATTGCCCTCCTCGTCCTGGAAGGAGTAGCCCGCGTCGACGAACTCGCGGTCGCTGCCGCGGCTGCCGCGCTCGCGCTCCACCGAACCGAAGGTCGGGGTGAAATCGTCGTCATCGTCGTCCTTGAGCTCGATGACCTCCCCGTCCTTGTCGAGGACGCGGACGTCGAGGCAGAGGGACTGCAGCTCCTTCACGAGCACCTTGAAGGACTCGGGCACGCCCGGGGTCGGGATGTTGTGGCCCTTGACGATGCTCTCGTAGGTGCGGACACGTCCGGTCACGTCGTCGGACTTCACCGTCAGGATCTCCTGCAGGGTGTAGGCCGCGCCGTAGGCCTCCAGGGCCCAGACCTCCATCTCGCCGAAGCGCTGGCCGCCGAACTGGGCCTTGCCGCCCAGAGGCTGCTGCGTCACGAGGCTGTAGGGGCCCGTGGAACGGGCGTGGATCTTGTCGTCCACCAGGTGGTGGAGCTTGAGGAAGTAGACGTAGCCGACGGTGACGTCGTTGTCGAACGTCTCGCCGGTGCGGCCGTCGCGCAGCTGGATCTTGCCGTCCTCGCGCAGGCCGGCGAGCTTCAGACTCTCGCGGATGGTCTGCTCGTTCGCGCCGTTGAAGACCGGCGTCGCGACCTTCCAGCCCAGGGCCTGGGCGGCGTAGCCGAGGTGGACCTCCAGGACCTGACCGATGTTCATTCGGGAGGGGACGCCCAGGGGGTTCAGCACGATGTCGAGCGGCGTGCCGTCCGGCAGGTAGGGCATATCCTCCTTCGGCAGGATGCGGGAGACGACACCCTTGTTGCCGTGGCGGCCGGCCATCTTATCGCCCACGGAGATCTTGCGCTTCTGGGCGATGTACACGCGGACGACCTGATTGACACCGGGGCTCATCTCGTCGCCGTTCTTGCGGGTGAACACCTTGACGTCGACGACGATGCCGCTCTCGCCGTGGGGGACCTTCAGCGAGGTGTCGCGGACCTCGCGGGCCTTCTCGCCGAAGATGGCGCGGAGCAGGCGCTCCTCCGCGGTCAGGTCGGTCTCGCCTTTCGGGGTGACCTTGCCGACCAGGATGTCGCCGGAGCGGATCTCGGAGCCGATGGTAATGATGCCGCGCTCGTCGAGGTATTTCAGCGCGTCGTCGCCGACGCCGGGGATGTCCCGGGTGATCTCCTCGGGTCCGAGCTTGGTGTCGCGGGCGTCGCACTCATGCTCCTCCACGTGGATGGAGGTGTAGACGTCCTCCATGACCACGCGCTCGTTGAGCAGGATGGCGTCCTCGTAGTTGTAGCCCTCCCAGGTCATGAAGCCGACCAGGATGTTCTTGCCGAGGGAGAGCTCGCCCTGACTCGTGGAGGGACCGTCCGCGAGGACGTCGCCCTCCTTCACGCGCTCGCCGGCGTCCACGATGGGGCGCTGGTTGAAGGCGGTGGACTGGTTGGAGCGGGCATATTTAATAAGGTGGTATTCCTTGATGTCGCCGTCGTCGTACTTCACGACGATGTGGTCGGCGTCCACGGACATGACCGTGCCGTCCTTCTCCGCGAGGACGCAGACGCCGGAGTCCACGGCGCACTTGTGCTCGATGCCGGTGGCGACGATGGGCGCCTCCGTCGTCAGCAGGGGCACGGCCTGACGCTGCATGTTCGCGCCCATCAGCGCGCGGTTCGCGTCGTCGTTCTCAAGGAACGGGATCATGGCCGTCGCGATGGAGACCATCATGCGCGGGCTGACGTCCACGTAGTCCACCTGGTCCGGAGACACGGCGATGATCTCGTCGCGGTGGCGGCAGGTGACGCGGTCATTTTTGAAGGTGCCGTCCTCGTTGACCTCGGACGCCTGGGCCACGAAGAAGCGATCCTCCGTGTCGGCGGCGAGGTAGTCGATGTCCATGGTGACCTTGCCGGTGGTCTTGTCCACGCGGCGGAAGGGCGCGATCATGAAGCCGTACTCGTTCACGCGGGCGAAGCTCGCGAGGTAGGAGATCAGGCCGATGTTCGGACCTTCGGGGGTCTCGATGGGGCACAGACGGCCATAGTGGCTGTAGTGCACGTCGCGCACGTCGAAGCTCGCGCGCTCGCGGCTCAGACCGCCGGGGCCGAGGGCCGACATACGGCGCTTGTGCGTCAGCTCGGCCAGGGGGTTCGTCTGGTCCATGAACTGGCTCAGCGGCGAGGAGCCGAAGAACTCCTTGATGGCCGCGGAGACGGGACGGATGTTGATGAGGCTCTGCGGCGTGATGACGTCGAGATCCTGGAGGGTCATGCGCTCGCGGATGACGCGCTCCATGCGGCTGAAGCCGATGCGGAACTGGTTCTGCAGCAGCTCGCCCACGCTGCGGACGCGGCGGTTGCCCAGGTGGTCGATGTCGTCGGCCACGCCCACGCCGTGGGCCAGGCAGTTGAGGTAGTTCACAGAGGCGAAGACGTCGTCCACGATGATGTGCTTCGGGATGAGGATGTCGAGGTTCTCGACGACGGCCTCCTTCAGCGCCTCCTCGTCGTCCCCGAACTGCTCGAGGAGCTGACGCAGGACGAGGTAGCGGACGTTCTCCTTGACGCCGAGCTCCGCCGGATCGAAGGACACGAAGGCGTTCATCGGCACCATGCCGTTGCCGAAGACGCGGATGGTCTCGCCGTGCTCGTCCAGGACCATGGCCTCCAGGAGGCCGCGGGCGTCCAGCGCCTCCGCGCGGTCGCGGTCGATGCGCTCGCCCGCGTCGGCCAGGATCTCGCCCGTCTGCAGGTCGGTGATGGGAGCGGCAAGCTTGTGCCCGACCAGGCGGTTCCAGGCGGCGAGCTTCTTGTTGATCTTGTAGCGGCCGACGTTCGACAGGTCGTAGCGGCGGCGGTCGAAGAACAGCCCGTCCAGCATGGCCTCGGAGGTCTCCACCGTGGGAGGATCACCGGGACGCAGGCGGCGGTAGATCTCGAGCAGGGACTCCTCGCGGCTGTGGCAGGTGTCGCGCTCAAGGGTGTTCTTCATGCGAACGTCCTCACCGAAAACGGCCAGGATCGTCTCGTCGTTAACGCAGCCGGACTCCAGCTCGGGAACGCAGGTCAGCCAGGTGTGGGGCTTCGTGGGGTCGTATGCGCCCAGCGCGCGCAGGAGCCAGGTCACGGGCAGCTTGCGGTTCTTGTCGATGCGGACGTAAAAGATGTCGTTCGCGTCGGTCTCGTACTCCAGCCAGGCGCCGTGATACGGGATCGTCGTGGCGCCGTAGAGGGGGATGTTCGTCTTGTCCGGGTGCTCGTCGAAGTAGACGCCCGGGGAGCGGACGATCTGGGAGACGATGACGCGCTCGGCGCCGTTGATGATGAAGGTGCCGCTGTCGGTCATCAGGGGGAAGTCGCCCATGAAGAGCTCCTGCTCCTTGATCTCCTCTGTCTCCTTGTTGCGGAGCCGCACGGATACCTTCAGGGGGGCGGCATAGGTGGCGTCGCGGGCCTTGCACTCCTCCACGGAGTACTTCGGCGCCTCGTTCATGGAGAAATCCACGAACGAAAGCTCGAGGTTCCCGGAATAGTCCGTCACGGAGGCGACGTCCTTGAAGACGTCGCGCAGCCCCTCCCGGAGAAACCAGTCGTACGAGTTCTTCTGGATCTCCAGCAGGTTCGGCATGTCCCGGACCTCTTCCACGCGGGCAAAGCTCTTGCGGAGGGTCTTGCCATAGTATACGTCCTTCGGCATGGGTTGCAAATCACTCCTTCGGCAAATGATACGCTGGGGTGTGTTGTTAAAAATTATCGATGCTGTCTTGATTTTTCCGCCGCAAATCGTTACAATAAGGACAGAAATCGGAGGGGTATGCTCCTCCATATTTCATCGCATAGCAAACTATCTTAGCATTTTTTTGCATAGCTTGTCAACCCATTTCTTTGACTTTTTCGCGGCGGTCCGGTCACCGCCGCGTTTTTTTCGTTCGGGGAGAACGCCATGGATTATCGCGCCGCCATACTGCTGTATATCGAGCTCCTGTTCGCGCTGGCCCTGCTCTGGCGGGAGGGGCTCCTGGACACCCCCGCCCGCCGGGCCGCCGCCATCGGTTTTGCGGCGCTTGCGTTCGTACTGCGGTACTGCTGCCTGACCTATGAGACTCTCGATTATCAGGACTGGCTCCGCGTCTGGCTCGCTGCCCTGCGGGAAAACGGCGCCTGGCGCGGACTGGGGAAAGCCATCTGGAGCTGCAATTATAATGTACCGTATCTGTACTTCCTCGCGCTCATCACGCTGAGCGACATCCCGGAGCTTTTGCTTATCAAGCTCGTCTCCATCTTCTTTGACGTCCTCGCGGCCTATTTCACCATGAAGCTCGTGAGCGTATTCACGGACAGCCCCGCCCGGCGTCTCGGGGCGTTCCTCGGCGTGCTGTGGCTGCCGACGGTCTATCTGAACGGCGCCTTCTGGGGCCAGTGCGACGTCATCTACACGAGCTTTGCGATCCTCGCGCTGTATCTCGCGCTGACGGACCGCCCCGGCTGGAGCGTCGCCATGGCCGCGGTCAGCGTGTCCTTCAAGCTCCAGGGCATTTTCCTGCTGCCGATCTATCCCATCCTCCTGCTCACCCGGCGGATGAAGCTGCGGCATTTCTTCGTCTTCCCTGCCGTGTACATCCTGACGATCCTGCCCGCGGTGTTCGCCGGCCGGGATTTCTGGGAGCTCTTAACGCTGTATTACAACAACACGAGCACCATCGGGGACGGGCTGAACTACAACTCCTCCTCCCTGTACGCGCTGATCGACTTCACTTCGCTTCCGACGCACGCCGCCTCCGTCATCGGGGTGGTCCTGGCCTTCGGGCTCTGCGGGGCGATGTATGTCTGGTTCCTGATCCGCCGGGAGGACGCCGGGAACCGGGCGATCTTCGCCGCGGCTCTCGTGCTCTGCCTCGGCGTGCCGTACCTCCTCCCCCACATGCACGACCGTTACTTTTTCCTGGCGGACGTTCTGAGCTTTGCCCTCGCCGTCACCATGCCCGTCATGGCGCTGCCGGCGGCGCTCGTGAGCTTCGGCTCCTTCCTCGGGTATCACGCCTATCTGCGGATGCGCTTCCTTCTGCCGATGCGCTGGGGCGGCTTCGCCATGCTGTGCGCGCTGCTGGCGTTTCTGGGCTGTACCGCCCGCTGTCTCCGGCGGCCTTCCCCTTTTTTCGATGAGCCCGAAAAAAATGTATTGACAAATGACGAGGATTTGCTATAATAGGTAAGCCTCAAAACCCCGTGCGGGGGTGCTGGAATAGGCAGACAGGCAGGCTTGAGGTGCCTGTGTTCGATAGGACGTGTGGGTTCAAGTCCCATTCCCCGCACCAAACCAACAAAATCCGAACCAGATCTTCCCTATGGGAGACGGGTTCGGATTTTGTGTTTTCTACAGGAATCAGTATTTCTCCAATGGTGCACTCTGCCGTCCAGAATCCAAACCAAGAGGGCCGAGAAAAGCAAAAAAATGATTTGAACTACTCCCTAAACAATTCATTTTCTAGTTTTACAATTGAAATATATTAGCTCGTATATTATAATAATCATTAATCAATCATCATTAATCAAACTTTAAAACCAAACGGATAGAGTGTCCATTATAGAGGAGGATCAATGTGGATTTGTTTCTTACTGAAGCTGTAGAAGCAACAGAACAGGGCACAATAATCTATAATTACTTTTCGATGTTTAAGGATTATCTGACTTCTCATTTTTTTGACTGGCTGATAACGGCGATTGTGACATATTTTACTGTAAGATCTGCAACTCGACACTATTATGATGAGAACAAAATCGAAATATCAAAAGGGGTGATGGAACAAGGGTTAAGGGCATTATTAAAACTAAGATATGATGAAAGCTTGCCTGCAAGTTCTCAAGTGATATTCGTAGAGTATAGAGGCCGATGCTGGAAAATCCATGATGATAATCTTTGTAAGTTTAAAGAACGGATTAGAAAAACTGTTACATCTGTAGGCGGTAATCCTATGAGAGTTAGTCCATATCGTCCGCTGAACTATGGAGTTTTAGGTGTTGCAAATCAGCTCAACCTTCCTGTGTTATATGACTTTCAGAATGCAATGCTATATAAATTCGACCGAGGGAGCATATATCAAATTACGGTATCCGAAAATAATGATAAGTATTATTATCAGAGAGACGATAAAGAATTAATGTTTTTATCCAATAAAGAGACTACAAGAGATATAATGATAGCAATTCCGATCTCTGTCAGTGGGAAACAGGTAGGTGGTCTTACATTTGATCTCGCAGTCGGTTCAAAAACACTTTATCAGAAAGAAACTGAAACGGACGATGTAAGTGCCAAAGCACTGAAGGAGAGTAATAATATAAAGGTATTTGAGGAGAGCCTTCGTACGGCTCGCAGTTTAGTTCGAACTTTTTTTAATAGTAAGGAGACAAAAAAATGACAATAAATAAGAGGGTCTTTGTTTCATTTGACAATTACTGTCCGTTTCAATGTAAGCATTGTTTTTCTTATGGAATAAAACGTGAAAAGGAGAGATCAACAGACGAAATAGTCGATAGTCTCGATGGAAACTGCTTTGACATAATATATGTTTCACAGAAGAATGATAATTTCTATGATCCGCAGCGTGGACTTCAGCTTTGTAAAAAACTATTCGATAGGTATAAGAGCAACTTATTCATAATAACACGCAATGTCTTTAATGCTGAGCAGCTAATCGAATTAGATAATCTTAAAAGAGCTTTAGATAGGCAGAATAAAAAGTTGTTCATTGCTATTTCACTAAACGCTATTGAGTCAATAGGAGTAAGTGAAGATACGGCCAAAGTGCCGTCGCCCGATCAACGTATGGAGTTTATCAAAGCTCTAGGAGATAGGGGATTTGAACCGATACTTATGCTACGCCCGATCTTTCCTAACAGTATTATCCCCGTTTCGGAATGTATAAGAGTAATAGAAAAAACACAGGAAAGCATTTCATGTGTGGTAGCAAGCGGGTTGGGCATTAACAACAGAATACTTCAGCAACTAGGCATGAAAGAAGATGATTTTTTATATGATGATAATCAAGAATACTTACTCGGCGCGATTGATTGTGAAATTAGATTTGTTAAAGTATGCACTGAATTGTCGAGGATAAAAGAAAAATGTAGATTACTTAATATCCCGTTTTTTGAACATAGTATGCCAGCAATAAACTATCTATTAGAAAAGCATGTAGAATGACCCTCACATCTTACATAAACTTCATTCGGTAAGCCTCAAATAAATGTTGGAATACTTTCATTTGCAAGAGAAATAATCAGTGTCAAATGGTTCAATTGAAAAGCAACTCTAAATTGGGATACTGGACTTGTTACTACCTTCTTTTCCCGCGCTTGTTCGGTTGGGTTTTGAGCAGAGAAGATTTTTTCAGAATATTGATCAGACTGGCGAACTCTTCCTTCGTTAGCTTGTCGTAATTGATGCCGAGCTGTTTGCAGAACAGGCGGGCCTGGCGTTCCTCTGCGCTGCCCTCGTAACTCATGGCTGCTTCCAGCTCCTGCCGCGCGGTGTCGGAGGGATTGACCACATCCGCTGTCGTCGTATCCTTCTTGTGGGTTTCCCGGATATCCGCGATGATCTTGTCCAGATCGTCATGGACGACCTGGCTGAAATACTCGTCCTCATCGATCTGCGCCAGCTCCAAAGTCCGCATGTACAGATCATTCTCGCCGGGGTTGTGCTTTTCCATGACGGTTTTCCGTGCTTCCGCAAGGACGACGTTCATATCATGAACCCGCATTGCTGCAATCCGATCCACACAGATCTCCGTGTCCACCATCAGGCGCTGAAAATCCTGATGTGTAGCGATCTCACACAGCAGGCGGTTGTTGATCTTCCCGCTTGCCAATAGCTTCA
The DNA here is from genome assembly GCA_905234575.1 of uncultured Oscillospiraceae bacterium. Classification (GTDB taxonomy): domain Bacteria; phylum Bacillota; class Clostridia; order Oscillospirales; family Oscillospiraceae; genus CAJOIG01. Next base: position 386 of record CAJOIG010000026.1, on the reverse strand, counting down.
GCATTTCATCACTCAGATGCAGACCAGCCAAGTCTGTGTCTGGGTGATTTTTCATTTCCGAGACTCCCAGCAGATAATCCGTGGACACACCGTAATACTCCGCCAGCGTCACGATGCTGAACGGGCTGATGTCCTTGTAGTCGTCGGCCTCATAGCTGCCAAGGGCGGATTTGGAAAGGCCAGTGGCCTCGGCCAGCTCTTCCAGGGTCAAATGACGCTCCACGCGCAAGTCCTTCAATCGTTCTGAAATGGACAGTTTTACATACATTTTCGCTCTCTCCTTCGCCGGAAAACATCTTTCTTCGGTATTATATCACATCATTTCCACGAGCGCGGAATTTTTCGCTTTTCCATGCCGATTTCCTACATCCTGGATATACGGGAGG
>CAJOIG010000025.1 GCA_905234575.1 uncultured Oscillospiraceae bacterium | reverse complement strand
AGCGCACGGGAACACCCCATTTCCACTGTATGGTATCATTCCTATTTTAATACATATCCGGGCGTTTACGCAATCCCAAGATGGGCAAATACGAAAAATCCCCGGAGCAGATTGCTCCGGGGAAGCTTTTTCGGGAAAATCACACCGCGCGCTCGACCTTGCCGCTGCGCAGGCAGCGAGTGCACACATACACATGCGTCGGGGTACCGCCCACGATCGCCTTCACGCGCTTGACGTTGGGCTTCCAGGTCCGGTTGGAGCGCCTGTGGGAGTGGCTGACCTTGATGCCGAAAGTCACACCTTTTCCGCAAACCTCGCATTTTGCCATCGTAATCAGCTCCTTCCTGCCACTTTTAATGAACAGCTTAGATATAATACCAGACGAATCCGGGAATTGCAAGTGTTTTTTTCGGAAAGTTCGCTTTTTCTTCGATTCTTATAGGTTCTTGTCCTTTTTTCGCGGCCAGAGCAGCACCGCCGCCGCTCCGAGGGCCAGGACCCCCGCCGCGATGAGCACCCCCCGGGACTGGGGCAGCGGCGCGGGGTTGCCCCCCGGCTCGGTCAGATCGATCCAGCCTTGCAGCAGCCCGTCCTCCCGGTAGACCTCCACGCACCCCCACTGGTGACCGCGGCTGTCCGTCCACATCACCGGGGTGGGGACGCTCTCCCCCGCGGGCAGGATCCCGGAGGGTCGGCGCTCCACGGGACTGACCCAGAGGACCGTGTCCTCGGCGGCATAATAGCCCTCGTCCGAGCGGACGCACTCCTCCAGGTGCTCGCAGTAGAAGTCGTCCATGGGCTCCCACAGGACGTCGGCGCAGGCCGGACCGGCGAGCGCGCACGCGAGCAGCAGGCACAGCAAAAGGGAAACGAGCTTTTTCACGGGAACATCTCCTTTTTCAAAAGAATGCGCGCAGCAGCTGTCCCAGCCCGAAGGACAGGACGTTCGCCGCGAGGGAAAACCGGAACGGATGTGAAAGCTCCCGCCGGGCGTAGACCGCCCCCTCCGCCAGCACGGCGGAGAGCTCCAAAAGCGCGACGGCGGCGGCATAGCCCGGCAGAGCATACGCCCGCCAAAGTCCGGCCAGGGCCGCGACGAGCGGATTCGTCATGACGTTCGCGAGGGCGACGACGCCGAGCATCCGGCCCCGAACGCCGACGCAGAGGGAAAACCCCAGCTCCACGGCGAGGGTCAGCCCGAGGCCGAGAAAAAGCGCCCTCATGCCCGCCGCCTCCCCGCCGGAACCAGCAGCGCCAGCGTGGCGAGAGAAAGCAGCGCGTACATCCAGCCCGTCCGCAGCGCGGGAAGCCCGAAGAACTCCGGCAGGAACCCGAGAAACAGGGCGAAGGTCAGAAGCCCGAAGGAGAACCCCTTCGCGCCGGGCAGGCGCTCCGCCGCGGCATGCAGCGTGACGGGCATGGTCATGTTGAACAGCAGCACCGCAAGGCAGCCCCACAGGGGCCGGTCCGACACAAGAAACAGCGCCGCCGCGAGGCCAAGGGACGGGACCGCGGTCCGGGACAGGCCGAGGCGGTCCAGCGCGAGGCCCCCGGCGGCCTTTCCCAGCGCGACGCACAGCACAAACGCCCAGGCCCATACGCCGGTCCGCCAGGGGAACGCGAAGAGAAAGCCCGCGTAGGACCGCAGGCACACGGCGAGAAACAGCGCCCCGAGCGCCGCCGCGGCCGTCCCGGGCAGGGCAAGGGACAGCGGCGCGTTTTCCGTCCGGGCGCAGAGTCCGGCGACCGCGGCCGCCGTCAGCAGCAGGAGCAGGGGCGGCAGGACCGCGGGGCAGGCGCTTCGGGCAAGGACCGCCCCAAGGAGCAGGCCCACCGCGCCGGGCGCGACGAACACGCCCAGAGGCCCGGCCTTCCCCGCCGCGCGGTTCAGGGTGTCGAGCCCGCCGCCGACGTGATAGAGGGCGTTCCCGACCCCGGCGAGGACGGCGAGGGCCGTCGGCGTCCCCGTCAGGACAAAGCTCCCGGCGCAGAGGACGCAGCCCGCCGCGGCAAAGCGCCGCCCGTCGCCGAGCCGGTCCGCGAGAAGGCCAAGAGGGAGCTGGCCCGCGAAGGCAAGGAAATTATACAGGAGCGCGGCCTCCCCCCAGGCCGCCGTGCCGCGCACAAAGCGAAGCAGCGCAAAGGCGCAGGCGAGGTCCACGAGAAAATGCCCGGCGGCGTACACCGCCGAAGAACGTTTTTCCTCCATGCGCCCGCCCCCTTTCCTACGCTTAGACGAAGAGCGCCGGTTTTTGTTCCCGGCGCTCTTTGCGATCATGCGTCCTTTTCCACGCGGACCCGCTCCACGCGCTTGTCGTCCGCCTCCAGGACGGTGACGGTGAAGGGCCCCCAGCGCAGCGTGTCCCCGGCGGAGGCGAAGCCCTCGTTGAGCTCCATCACCCAGCCGCCGACGGTCTCGCTGTCGAAGTCGAATTCGTCCTCGTCGATGCCGATAAGCTCCAGGAAGTCCCCGATGGCCATGTCGCCGTCGAGCTCCCAGACGCCCTCCTCCGTCTCCACGACCTCGGGCTCCACCTCGTCCGTCTCGTCCCAGATGTCCCCGACGAGGGACTCCAGCACGTCCTCCATGGTGATGACGCCGGCGGTGCCGCCGTACTCGTCCGTGACGATGGCGAGGTGGGTCTGGCGGCGCTTGAGCTCCTCCAGCACGGCGGGGAGCTTCACGGTCTTATAGACGAAGCAGGGCTCGCTCAGAAGCCCCCGCAGGTCCACGGTCCCGCCGTCCAGCAGGGCGCGGAACAGGGCGTTCAGGTGCAGCACGCCGATGATGTTGTCGGTATCGCCCTCGTAGACCGGCAGGCGGGAGTAGGACGCCTCGTTCGCGGTCGCGAGGATGTCCTCCCATTCGTCGTCGACGTCGATGGCGGTCATGTCCACCCGGGACGTCATGACCTCGCTCGCGGCGATCTCGCCGAAGTCGAGCGCGGCCTGCAAAAGCTCGCTGCGGTCCTCGTCCAGGACGTCCTCGTCCTCGGCGGTCTCGATGATGGATTGGAGCTCCTCAACGGCGGCCTCCTGGGCGGTCTCCCCGTCCTCCGCGGGGGCGGGCAGGGCGGCGGTGATGGCCTCCGTGAGCTTCACGGAGCACCAGACCAGCGGCCGGAGCAGCACGGAAACGAACCGCACGGTTCCTGCCACCGCCATGGAGACGCGGTTGGCGTTTTTCTTCGCGAGGATCTTGGGGATGGTCTCCCCGAAAAGGATGACGACGATCGTGACGAGCACGGTGGCGACCGTGGCGCAGAGGCCCTCCGCGACGCCGGTCCGCAGGGCGACGGCCAGGGCGATGACGGAGCTCAGGGACGACGCCGCGACGTTCACGAGGTTGTTCCCGATGAGGATGGCGCCGAGGGCGCTGTCGAAGCGGTCCAGCAGGCGCAGGGCGCGCGCCGCCCGGCGGTCGCCGTCCTCGGCCGCGTTTTCGAGGCGGAGGCGGTTCGCCGCGGAGAGCGCCATCTCCGACGCGGAGAAGAACGCCGACAGCGCGAAGCACGCGAGAAGCGCGAGGATGTACGCGGTCACTCGGCGTCACCTCCCTCCGGGGCCTCCGCCGCCGGGATCTCCTCCGGCAGGCGGCGGGCGACCAGCTTGCGGATGCGGTGCTGATACACGTCCGAGAGCGTGAACTCCAGCCCGTGATAGGTGAAGCGGTCCCGCTGGGCGGGCATGAGGTCGAACTGCTCGAGGGTCCACTCGCTGAGGGACTTGTGGATGAGCTCCTCGTCGTCCTCCGGGTCCTCGAAGCCCAGAAGCTCGAAGGCCTCCTCCACGTCCATCCGGGCGTCGAGCTCCCAGCGGCCGCCGCCGAGGGGCCGGTAGAACTCCTCCACCACGTCCTCCTCGTCCCAGATCTCGCCCACGAGCTCCTCCAGGATGTCCTCCACCGTGACGAGGCCCAGGGTCCCGCCCCAGGCGTCCGTGACGATGGCGATGTTCAGCCGGTTCCGGCTCATCTCGGGCAGGAGGTCGTCCACGTTCGTCGTGGCGGGGACGAAATAGGGCTCGTCCAGCAGCGTCCGCAGGTCGAGGGCCGCGCCCTCCGCGAGCCAGGCCTTGATGAACTTGCGGATCTGCAGGATGCCGACGATGTTGTCCGCCGTGCCGTCGAACACCGGCAGGCGGCTGTGGCGCTGGGCGCGGATGAACTCCGCGACCCGCTCCGGCGGCCAGGCGAGATCCACCGCCGCCATGTCCACCCGGGCGGTGAGCACATGCTCGACGGTGATGTCCCCGAACTCCAGGGCGGACTGGACGAGATCGCCCTGCTCCTCGTCCAGGGTGCCGGCGTCGGTCATGTCCTCGATGATGTCGTAGAGCTCGTCCTCCGTGACGGAGACCTCGCCCTCCCCCTTCGTGAGCCGCGCGGCGGCCTGGCCCACGGCGGCGAGGAACCGGGCCAGCGGGGCGAAAAAGCGCATGAAAAAGCGCAGCGAACCCGCGGTGCGAAGGCACAGCCGCTCGCTGTATCTCTTGGCGATGGATTTGGGGAGCATCTCCCCGAAGTAGAACAAAACCAGCGTCGTGGCGACGGTGCCCCAGACGGCCGCGCCCGTGCCCCACCGGCGGGTCACCAGCACGGTGACGACGGCGGCGGCGGTCAGGTGCACGATGTTCGTTCCGATGAGGATCGTCGTGATGGCGCGGTCAAAATCGTCCAGCACGCCCAGGGCGCGCCGGGCCCGGACGTCGCCGCGCTCCTGCCGCGCCCGCAGGCGGGGCCGGGACACGGAGGCGAACGCCGTCTCCGCCGCGGCAAAATACATGGCGCCGATCAGAAGCACGATCAGCGCGGCTATGGAGAGCCAACTGCCCTCATCCATGAAGGATGACCACCTCGTATTTCAAGAAAGTATAGTTGTTTTGTATTGTATCATGAATGCCCGCGGCTCGTCAACTTGCCTTCTTCCGGGCGATGTCGTTCGTGTCCACCTGGCCGCGGAACACGACGAAGCGGTCGTACAGGAACTCCAGGACGAAATTTGCGATCATGTTCAGCGCGGTGACGAGGTACTCGTTCCAGCCGACGGTGTCCGCGAGCCAGTCGCCCAGGAGGGTGGACGCGGGGGTGAACACGAGATAGAACAGGAACGCCAGCAGCATCTGCCGGGCGTAGCTGCCCTCCGCGCGGAAGGCGTAGCGCCGGTTGAGGGTGAAGTTCCACACGACGCTGAGCACCAGCGCCGGGAGATAGCAGGCCCAGTAGCCCCAGCCGGTAAACTCGTTCAGCAGCGTGAAGGACAGGATCTCGATGATGCCCGCCGACGCGGAAAACAGCGCGAATTTGATGAAGCGGAAGAACTCTTTTCGTTTTTCGGATGCCATGGTTTTGCCTCTTGCCGTATAAATTTCTTTAACTATATCACAGTTCCCCGAAAAAAGGAACACCTCTCGCGGTACAAGTGGAAAAAGCGCGGAGAATATGCTACAATGCAGGCATGATACGACTGATCTTAGGACGGGCGGGGACCGGCAAGACCGCCCGGATCTTCGCGGAGATCGCGGCCCTTGTCCGGGCGGAGAAGGGCCCGGCCGCGCTTCTGGTGCCGGAGCAGTACAGCCACGAGGCGGAGCGGGAGCTCTGCCGCGCGGCCGGCGACCGTCTGAGCTTAACCGGCGAGGTCCTTTCCTTCACGGGCCTGGCCCGCCGGGTGCAGGCCCGGTTCGGCGGCGGCGCGCGTCCCGTGATGGATCGGGGCGGGCGCCTTCTCTGCATGGCCTGGGCGCTGGACCGCCTGCCGCCGGAGGGGCTGCGCCTGTTCCGCCGTGGCCGGAAGGACGCGCGCACGGCGGAGCTTCTGGTCCGGGGCATGGAGGAGCTGCGCGCCGCCGGCGCGGACGCGGAGACGCTCCTTTCCGCCGCCGCCCGGGAAGGACTGGACGCGCCCCTCGCGGAGAAGCTCCGGGAGCTCGCCCTCATCGCGGAGGCCTATGCCGCCGCCCTGGGCCGCAGCGCCGCGGACCCGGCGGAGGTCCTGGACACCCTGGCCCGGCGCATCTCCGATGACCCGGCGGTCCGGGCCTGGGCCGCGGGCACGGTGTTTTTCATCGACGGCTTCTCGGACTTCACGGTCCTGGAGCAGCAGGTCCTCGCGGCGCTGCTGCGGGCGGGGGCCTCCATGACCGTCTGCCTCACCTGCGGGGACGAGGGCGCGGACGACGGCCTCTTTTCCCTGACGGAGGGGACCGCCCGCTGGCTGCGGGACACCGCGGCGGAGGCGGGGATCCCCTGCGTGACGGAGCGCATGGAGCCGGAGGGACCGGACACGCCCATCCGCTTCCTCGCGGAGCATCTGTACGATTTCGCCCCCGCCAACGCCCCGGCGGACGACGGCTCGGTCCGGCTCGTCGCGGCGGAGGACCCCTATGCGGAGTGTGAGCTCGCTGCCTCCCGCATGGCGGAGCTGGCCCGGCAGGGCGCCCGCTGGCGGGACATGGCTGTGGCGATCCGCGGCTTCGGGGACTACCGCGCCGCGCTGGAGAGCGCCTGCGCCCGGTACGGCGTGCCCCTGTTCCTCTCCGGCCGGGGGGACACCCTGCAGAAGAGCGTGCCGCTGCTCATCGCCTCCGCGCTGGAGGCCGTGACCCGCGGCTATGAATACGAGGCCGTGTTCGGGGTCCTCAAAACGGGCCTTGCGCCGCTGACGCTGGAGGAGACGGACCGGCTGGAGGACTACGCCCTCCTCTGGGACCTGCGGGGCGCCATGTGGCGGCGGCCCTTCACCATGCACCCGGACGGCTACAACCAGCGTCCCGGCGGCGACGCCGAGGCGCGGCTCGCCGACCTGAACGCCCTGCGGGAGCGGGCCATAACGCCGCTTCTCGCCCTGGAAACGGCCATGAACGCCGCCTCCGACGCCCGGGGCCAGGCCCAGGCGCTGGCGGATTTCCTCGCGGACATCGATCTTGCCGAGCGGCTGGCGGCCCGGGCCGACGAGCTGAGCGCCGTCGGACGCCGGGAGGCCGCCGCGGAGTATGCCCAGCTCTGGGAGGTGGTCTGCGCCGCCCTTGCCCAGTTCGCCGCCGTGCTGGGCGACACGCCCATGGACGGGGCCCAGTTCCGGGACCTGTTCTGCCGGATGCTCTCCACCTATGACGTGGGGGTCATCCCCGTGTCCCTCGACCGCGTGCAGGCCGGGGACTTCGACGGCATGCGCCGCCGGGAGCTGCGCCACCTCTTCATCCTCGGCGCGGCGGACGGGCGTCTGCCTGCCCCGGACGAGACCGCGGGCGTGTTCACGCCGGAGGAACGGGAGGAGCTGACGGACCTTGGTCTGCCCCTCGGCGGGCCGGAGGAGGACGTCAGGCGGGAGCTCTGGCGGATCTACAGCTGCCTGTCCCTGCCCTCGGAGAGCCTGTATCTGAGCTGGCCCCGCACCGTGGACGGGGAGGAGGCTCCGCCCTCCGCCGTGATCGAGCGGGCCGCGGCTCTGCTGGGAATCGGGCCCGTCTCCGGCGACCTGCGCCGGGCGCGCACCTTCTCCCGGGAGGCGGCGTATGCCCTGGCCGTCCGGGGGGAGGCGGGAGATCCCGCGCCCGAATGCCTCGCTGCGCGGGCGCTGTTCCGGCGGGAGGGCGCGGGGGACGAGCTCGCCGCCCTGGTGTCCCGGGCAAAGGCGGGCCGGGGCCGCCTCGGACCCGACGCCGTGCGCGGGCTCTACGGCGAAGCTCCCGCCGTCACCGCCACCCGGGCGGAGAAGTTCGGGGACTGCCGCTTCGCCTATTTCCTCCAGTACGGCCTGAAGGCCAGGCCCCGGCAGAAGGCGGTCTTCGACGCCCGGGACAACGGCACCTTCCTGCACTGGGTCCTGGAGCGCGTCGCCCGGGCGGTATGCGGCCCGGAGATCGGCGGCTTCGAGAAGGCGACGGAGGCCGACGTCGATCGTCTGACGGACCGGTTCGTGGACGAGTACATCCGCGAGGAGCTGAACGATTTTTCCGAAAAGACCGCCCGGTTCGAGTACCTCTTCCGCCGTCTGCGGAGCACGGTGCGCCATGTGACCCGGGAGCTCTGGCGGGAGCTGCGGGTGTCGCAGTTCCGCCCGGTGGATTTCGAGCTCGACCTCAACGCGGCGGACGTGCTCGCCGCCGGGGAGGACGGCCTGCGCCTCTATGGCTTCGTGGACCGGGTGGACGCCTGGGAGCACGACGACCGGCTCTACCTCCGCGTGGTGGACTACAAGACCGGCCTCAAGGACTTCAAGCTCTCCGACATCGTCGAGGGCGCGAACATGCAGATGCTCCTGTACCTCTTCACCCTGGCGGAGCATGGCCGGGCGCATTTCGGCGGCGGCAGGGAGCTCGTCCCGGCGGGGGTGCTGTATTCCCCGGCGCGGTTCCGTGTGGTCCGGGCGGAGAGAGACCCCTCGGACGACGAGCTCGCAAGCCTGCGGGAATCGGACACGACCGGCGGCAGCGGCGAGCGCTGCGGGCTCATCCTGCGGGACGAGACCGTCATCGAGGCCATGGAGCCCGGCCCGGAAAAGCACTTCCTGCCCGTAAAATACAGCGCGAAAACGGGGGAGCTTTTGGCGAACGAGGGAAAGCTCGCGACCCTTGCGCAGTTCGGGGCCCTGCGGCGATTCATTGGAAAGACCCTCACGGACATGGCGGCGGAGCTGCGGGCCGGCAGCGTGGCGGCGGACCCGTGGTACCGCAGCGCGGCGGAAAACGCCTGCGCCCGGTGCGAATTTGCCGACGCCTGCCAGTTCGACGAGGCCAGCGACGCCTGGCGGATGCGGGAGAGCCTGCGTCCGGCGGAGGCGTGGAAACAGATCGAGGAGGCGGTGGGACAAGACGATGCGTGACTTTACCTTTACCCCCTCCCAGCAGCGGGCCATCGAGTCCCGGGGCCGGGCGGTGCTTGTCAGCGCCGGCGCGGGCAGCGGCAAGACCCGCGTCCTGACCCAGCGCCTCATCGAGCGCGTGGCGGAGGGCGAAAATATCGACCGCTTCCTCGTCATCACCTTTACCCGGGCGGCGGCGGCGGAGCTCCGAAGCCGCATCCGGACGGCCCTGGACGCCCTCGCGGCGGCCCATCCCCGGGACCGGCGGCTCCGGCGGCAGAGCGCGCTTTTGTACCGCGCCGCCATCGGCACCATCGACAGCTTCTGCACGACGCTGGTGCGGGAGAACACCCAGACGCTCGACGCCGGGCTGTCCCCCGGCTTTTCCGTGCTGGACACCGACCGGGCCGACGGCCTTCTGGAGCGGGCTGCCGCGGAGGTGCTGGACCGGGCCTACGAGGAGCTTTCGGACAGCCCCGCCTTCCGCGCCCTTGCGGACGGCGTGGGCGCGGGCCGGGACGATTCGCGGCTCGAGGGCGTCCTGCTCGCGCTGTATAAACAGCTCCAGAGCCGGCCCGACCCCGCGGCGTGGCTGCGGGAGAGCCTCGCGGCGCTGGACATTCCCGGCGTGACCGACGCGGCCCAGACCCCCTGGGGCCGGGCCATCCTCTCCGGAATCGCCGCCGACGCGGCCCGGTGGGCCGAATCGCTGGAGGAGGAGCTTGCCGCGATGCGTGAACCGGGCTATGAAAAGCTCGCGGCCGCCTACGCCGACGGCTTCGCGGACGCGGCGCTGCTCCTGCGGGATGCCGCCCGGTCCGCTGCGGAGAGCTGGGACGGGACCCGGGCGGTCCTCGGGCGGCCCTGGCCCTCCGTCCGCGCCGCCCGGTCCGGCGCTCTGCCCGACCCCGCGGTGAAGGACCGGGCCAAGGCTGTGTGGGACGAGGCGAAAAAGGCCTTTGAGGCGATGGGTACGACCCTCGCCATGACGAGCGACGAGCATCGCCGCGCCCTGGCCCTCACGGCCCCGGCGCTGGCCGTCCTCGCGGAGCTTCTTTCCCGTCTCGACCGGGAATACGCCGAGCGCAAGCGCCGGGCCGACGCCATCGATTTCTCCGACGCGGAGCATTTCGCCTATCGGCTTCTGACCGGCCCGGACGGCGGGCCCACGGAGCTTTCCCGGCGGCTGTCCGCGCGGTTCGCCGAGGTCATGGTGGACGAGTACCAGGACGTGAACGAGCTGCAGGAGCAGCTCTTCCGGCGGGTCAGCGGCGAGGGCGAGCGCCTGTTCATGGTGGGGGATGTGAAGCAGTCCGTCTACCGCTTCCGCCTGGCGGAGCCGGAGATCTTCCACAAGAAGTACGCCTCCTTCGGGGCGGATCCCTGGTCCGAGCGGGTGGACCTGCGGGAGAATTTCCGCAGCCGCCCGGAAATTCTGGACGCCTGCAACGCCGTGTTCCGGCGGATCATGTCCCCGTCCCTGGGAGAGGTAAGCTACGACGACCGCGCCGCCCTCCTTGCCGGAGCGGACTACTATCCCCCGAACGGCGGCCTGCAGCCGGAGCTCTGTCTCGTGACGGCGGAGGACCTGCCCAAAAACGAGGCCCGGCTCGCGGAGGCGCGGTACGTCGCCCGGCGTATCCGGGCCATGGTGGACGCGGCCGAGCCCGTGTACGACGGAAACGGCGGCCTGCGCCCCGTGCAGTACCGGGACATCGCGGTGCTGCTCCGGACCCCTGGGTCCTCCGGGGCGCTCTTCCGGCGGGCTCTTGCGGAGGCCGGGGTCCCGGCGGACGCGCGGCAGGGCAGCGGCTTCTTCGCCCAGCCGGAGGTGGTCTTTGCCGCGGCGATGCTCGCCGTGACGGACAATCCCCTCCAGGACGTGCCCCTCGTCGCGGCGCTGCGCGGCCTGCCGTTTTCCTTCACGCCGGACGAGCTCGCCGCCATCCGGACCGAGGGCAGCGGGCTGCTGTGGCCCGCGCTGTGCCGCCGCGCGGAGAGCGACGCGAAGGCCGCCCGGTTCGTTTCCCTCATCGGAAAGCTCCGGGACCTCGCCCGGGAGGAGCCGACGGACGCGCTCCTGCGGCAGCTCTACGACCGGACGGGGCTCTTCGCCGCGTGCGAGGCCATGCCGGACGGTGCCCGCCGGAGCGCGGACCTCATGCGCCTGTACGAATACGCCCGGCAGTTCGAGGCCGAGGGCGGGCGGGGCCTCAACCGGTTCACGGCCTGGCTGCGGAAGCTCCGGGAGCGGGGGGAGGAGCCTCCCGCTGCCGCGGGCGGGAACGCCGTGCAGCTCATGAGCATCCACAAATCCAAGGGCCTCGAGTTCCCCGTGGTGTTCCTCGCGGACACGGGGCATCGCTGGAGCCGCGGCGGGGACGACGTCGTGCTCTGCCACAGCGCCCTGGGCCTCGGTATGCGGGCGACGGACCCGGACCGGGGCGTCAGCTGGCCGACGCTGCCCTGGCTCGCCATCCGGCAGCGGACGAAGCGGGAGGAGCTCTCCGAGCAGGAGCGGGTCCTCTACGTCGCCATGACCCGCGCTCGGGAGCGGCTCATCGTGACCTGCGCGGCGTCGGCGTTGGACCTGCGTCTGGCGGCAGCCCCGCCCTCGGAGGGGCCCCTGCCCCCGCCCCTGCTGGCGGCGGCCCCGAGCATGGCTCCCTGGCTCATCCGAGCGGCGGCGGCGGACGGCGGCCGGACCATTGACCTCCGCGTCGTGCCTGGTCCCGGCGGGGAGGAGGCCGCGCCCCTTACGGAGGAGGCCCGGCCCGAGGCGGACCCGGCGGCCGTGGAGGCGCTTTCCGAGCGCCTCGCCTGGGTCTATCCCCGGGCGGCGGCGGAGCGCATCCCCTCGAAGCTCACCGCCACCGGCATCCGAAGCGCCTCGGACGCGCCGGACCCCGAGGCCGCGCCCCTGCCCCGGGACAGCGGCCCCCACCGCTTCCGCACGCCGGATCTCGGCCGGGCGGACCGGCCCCTCACCGGAGCGGAGCGGGGCATCGCGGCCCATCTTGTCATGCAGCACATCGACTTTTCCCGCGCGGACAGCCGGGAGGGCGTGGCCGCGGAGATCGCGCGGCTGCGCGACGGCGGGTATCTCACGGAGGCCCAGGCTGCGGCGGTGCCGCCGGAGGACATTCTTGCCTTTTTCACCTCGGAGATCGGGCGGCGTCTGCGTCGGGCGGACCGGGTGCTGCGGGAGTTCCGCTTTTCTCTGCTCTGTCCCGCGACAAAGTGGTTCCCGGAGGCGCCGGAGGGCGAGGAGATCCTTCTGCAGGGCGTGGTGGACTGCTGCCTCGAGGAGGACGGCGCGCTCACCGTCGTGGACTTCAAGACCGACCGGACCATCGAGCCCGGGCGCTACGCCGACCAGCTCGCCGCCTACGCCATGGCCATGGAGCGGATCGAGGGAAAGCCCGTGCGCGAGGCGGTGCTCTGGTATCTGCGCCGCCGGGAGGCCGTCCGC
>CAJOIG010000024.1 GCA_905234575.1 uncultured Oscillospiraceae bacterium | reverse complement strand
GGAGCGCTACATCGACGAGATCACCAAGGTCTTCTCCCAGTGTGTCGATATGCGCGACGCCTATACGAACGGTCATTCCGCCCGGGTGGCAAAGTACACTGTCATGCTGGCCCGGAAGCTCGGCAAGATGCCCGAGGAGGTCAACCGGATGTATCACATCGCGCTGCTGCACGACGTGGGAAAAATCAGCATCCCCGACGCCGTCCTCAACAAGCCCGACAAGCTGACCGACGAAGAATTCGCTCTCATGAAGAGCCACTCCCAGCGCGGATATGAGGTCCTCAAAAGCATCGACCTCTCCCCCGACCTGGCTCTCGGCGCCGGCTGCCACCACGAGCGATACGACGGCAAGGGCTATCCCGCCGGCCTGAAGGGCGACGAGATCCCCGAGGTGGCGCAGATCATCGCCGTGGCCGACACCTTCGACGCCATGTACTCCACCCGCCCCTACCGGAAAAAGCTGCCCCTGGAAACCGTAGTGGAAGAGATTCGGCGCTGCTCCGGCACGCAGCTCAGCCCGAAGGTGGTGGACGCCTTCCTGCAGCTCGTGGAGGAGGGGGCCATTAAGGAGGAGGCGGACGAACCGGAGCCGCAGAACGACCAGGACAACGAATCGGCGGACGAATCGCGTTCCGCCGGGAAAGGATAAAACGCCATGAAGCTACGTTCGGATTTTATCACGCAAAACGTCGGCAGCGACACGCTGATGGTCGCCGTGGGAGCGGCCGCGAAGCAGTTCCACGGCCTCGTCCGCATGAACGACACCGCCGCCTTCGTCGCCAAATGCCTCGCGGAGGACACCACGGAGGAGGCCATCGTCGACCGGATGCAGGAGAGCTTCGACGCGGAACGCTCCGTTCTGGAGCGGGACGTTCACGCCATGATCGAGCAGCTGCGCTCCATCGGGGCGCTCGAATGACGGACGCGGCGGGAACCAAGGCGCGTCTGGATCGGCGTAAGCTCCGGCTGCTCTCCTCCGCGGTGCTGGCGGGCCTCACCGTGCTCGGCACGGCGATCATGCTCTCCTTCGAGAACGACGGCATCCTCACCGCCCGCGGCGTGCATAACCTCAAATTCTTCACGGTGGACTCGAACCTGCTTCTAGGCCTCGTCTGTCTTTTGGAGCTCATCCTCTCCCGGGCGGTCCACCTCGGCAAGCTCGCGGGGATCCCGCGCTGGTTCGGGACGCTGCGGTATATCGCCACGGTGGCGGTGGCTCTGACCTTTACCGTCGTCGTGCTGTTCTTCGGGCCGATGGTCGGATATGCGCCGCTTTTCCAGGACGCGAACCTCTTTTTCCACCTCATCATCCCGGTGCTCGCCATGGTCTCCTACGCCATACTGTATCGGGACCGCTTCATCCCTCTGCGGGAGACCGCGCTCGCCCTGGTCCCTGCCCTGCTGTACGGTCTTTATTACACCGTGCTCCTGCTGGTGCGCGGGGTGCACTTCCCCGACACCGACTGGTACGGCTTCGCCGCCGGCGGCGTCGTCGGCTCGGTGATCACCGCCGCAGGGGTGTTCCTGACAACCTGGGTGCTGGCGCTGCTCCTTCGGCTTGCGGCGGGCGGAACAAAGCGCCGCTGAGACGAAAACAACAGCAAATAACAGCGGTCATTCAGCTCAAACGAGTCCGAATGACCGCTGTTGAGTTTCATGACCCCAACGATCCGAGGATGGCCCGGAAAAGCTCGTCCGCGCTGTGCACGACAGTCCGGGCGCCGTGCTCCCGGAGAAACATCTCCGACCGGAAGCCCCAGGCCACCGAGACGCAGGAAACGCCGGTGTTCCGCGCCGTGAGGATGTCCACGTCGGAATCCCCGACATAGACCGTACTCTCCGGCGCGGCCCGCAGCAGGCCCATGGCCGTCTCCAGCAGGTCAGGGTACGGCTTCACGCGCAGGCCGGGACGGTCGCCGAGAGCCGCGTCAAACAGCCCGGGGAAATAGTGCGCCGCGAGACGCTTTACCGCACCGTCCGGCTTGTTGGACGCCACGGCGATACGCACGCCGGAGCGCTTCAGTGCCGCCAGCGCTTCCGGGATCCCGGGGTATGGCGCCGTTTTCTCCTGAGCGTGGAGCTCATAATACGGCCGGTAGAAGTTCAGGACCTCCTCCACCCGGCGGGGTCCCGCCGAGGCCGGAAGCGCCCGCTCGATCAGCTTTTGCGCGCCGTTTCCGACGAACTGCCGCACTTCGTCCTCCGTGCGCTCGGGCACGCGGGCAAAGCGCATGGCGGCGTTCACCGCGTCGGTCAGATCCGCCAACGTGTCCAGGATCGTGCCGTCCATATCAAAGATCGCCGTTTGGAAGCCCATGTTCCCTTCCCTCCTCGTGAAAGCGGTTTTTTTGATTGTACCACAGCCATGCGATGACTTCAACAGCAGGGAAATCGGCTCTTTGCATCGATCGATGCAGGTTTCCGGAGGACGTGCATCGATCAATGCAAAAGGTTCACAGATCGTTCACGTCATTTTAGCACTCTCCTCTTGACAGTGCTAAAACACGTGCTATAATGAGAATTGAACAGAGGAACAGAGATCGAACGAACGACCTCCTCCCCCTTGCTCAGGTAACAAACACAGCGCGCAAGCGCAAATCAGGAAAGAAGGCATGACGTATGTTACCGAGTATTTTTGGAGAGAATTTGTTTGACGACTTTTTCGGTTTTCCCGATCTCCGGGAGTTCCGGAACATCGACCGCAAGCTGTACGGCCACAACGCCGCGCGGGAGATGAAGACGGATGTCCGCGAGCACGAGGACCACTACGAGATCGACATCGACCTCCCCGGCTTCCAGAAGGATGAGATCACCCTGAGCCTGGAAAACGGCTATCTGGTGGTCGCGGCCGCCAAGGGCCTCGATGTGGACAAAGAGAACAAGAAGGGCCGGGTCATCCGGCAGGAGCGCTACGCCGGCGCGATGCAGCGCAGCTTCTATGTGGGCGACGAGCTCACCGAGGAGGACATCGGCGCGAAATACCAGCACGGCGTCCTGAGCCTGACGGTGCCCAAGAAGGAGGCCAAGCCCAGGCTCCCCGAGAAAAAGGTCATCATGATCGAAGGATAACGCAAGAAACCACCAAACCCCGCCGAACGGCCAGCGAGCCGCCCGGCGGGATTTTTTGTCTCCAGTCAGCGGAACAGCTTCTTCAAGCGTTTGGCCAGAGGCTTAGGGAGGACATCAAGCTCCGCAAACTCAAGCAGTATTTCCGACATTTCCGGGGGAACCTGTGCAAGCTCGCTCTCGGGCATCTCTGCCAGCATTTCGATCAAAGACTCCAGCTTTTCCACGTCCGGATCTTCGTCCTCATCCTCACCCATGTGATCCAGAAGATCCTCCATAGTCTCGTCCAGCAACTCCGACTCCTCGGTCCGTTTGACGAGGATTCCAATCTTTGCGCCCAGGTCCTTCAGCAGCGCATAGCTGCGTTCGTCTCCGCAGCAGAACGTTTTCGGGAGCTGCGGGGCATCCAGGAGCATTTCCGCAAAACTGAGCAGCAGTTCTGCCGCGTCATCTCCGTTGGACACGACCGGCCGCTGCACCAGCTCAGATTCCCGATCCACACAGAGCAAAGCAAGCGGGAAATAAGGCGCCTCATCGTCCTGTTCATCCTGTACCGGCGTCGGGATCCTCATCGTCCCGCATTCCCAGACACCTTTTTTCTTCTTTCGCCGTAGACGCGCCGCAAGGACCTCGTTTGCAAAGACCGGCTCCGGATAGACCATCTCGCCAGAGGGAAGCGGCACACTCTGAACTACCCATCCATCCTTCTCCGAGACAAGCAGAGGGATTTTCCCGCCGCTTTCCTCCAGGGAGACCAGTCCCAACCGTTCGGCTCCATGCCGTCGAAGAAGCCCATCCAGCTCAATGGCAGCCTCCAGAGCCTCGCATATTCTCTGATTGTCCAGCTTAGTATCAAAATGCCATGGATACCGTCCGGGCTGGTATTTTGTAAACTGGGGAAAAGCATTTTTCCCCCGAAGCGGCTTCTCGCGTCTTTTTGCGTAGCGTCGGACCTCCTGAAGCTCTTCCTCGGAAAGCATATCCTTTGTCTCAAACGAGCATTGCAGACAGCTTTGCGACGTCAGCATTTCGCCCATTGCCCGATCGTCCAGCAATCCGTACGGCGTATTCAAAAGAAAGCAATAGCTCCGAAACCCCTCGTCCCCCACATAGAGTCCGAGCGCATTGTGATCTCCCATCCGTCCCATCACGCTGCAATAGCCGATCTCACCATCGGACAAGCGAACAGCAAACAGCTCCGTATCATACATCCGCTGCCACAGCTTGGTCTCCTTATACCGGAACGCAAGCTCCATCATACGATTTGTCGCCATTTTACAGATCCTCTTTTTTTGATTCATCATGAAGTATAGGAACGATCATCTCAGCGTTTGTCCCGGTCGATGGAGCGCAGGGCGATCATGGCCGCCGCGGCGAACACGATCACGAGGATGAGCAGCGCGCCCCAGTTCTGCAGGAGATTGGCGAGGGAGCTGACGTAGGCGGCCTCGGTGTTGTAGGAGCCGGACCACAGCAGGAAATCATCCACCTGGTTTTTCTCCTGCATGGACAGAATGACCTGCAGCAGCGGCTTCTGCCCGTTGTAGGTAATGTCCTTGAACTGGAAGAGCGTGTTCCACAGCGTCACCATCGGCAGCTCGTTGTACCGGCCGAGGGCGCAGATACTGTCCAGCCCCCAGCGGGAGATCGTCAGCACGGTGATCTTTTTCGCGAAGCCGCTCAGGGAGAAGAACCCGCCGGAAAACACGAGCTGAAAGATGAGGAGAAACGGCATCACCGTCATGGCCGTGGTGGTGGTGCGGACGAGGCACGAGACCATGAGCGCCATCATGTCGGCCGCGTAGGTGATGAGAAGGATGGTGATCCCGATGTCCAGGACCCCCAGGTCCGTGACGATGCCCTCCGCCGGGAAGCGCACGCCGGCCACCTGGCAGATCGCGAGGGTCACGACCGTCTGCGCCGCGCACAGAAGGAGCTGATAGATCATCTGCGCCGCGATATAGGCGGACATATGCAGACCCGCACGGTGCTCGCGCTTGACGATCTCCCGTTCCCGGCAGACCACCTGGATGGAGTTGAAAAAGCCGTTCCAGATGCAGACGCACACCAGGGCGAAGGCGCCCATGAGCGTTCCCTCCTGAGTGACGAACATATTGCTCCCCACGACAAAGGTGACGACGCCCGCGATGACCGCGCCCATAGGAAGGACCTTCCAGTCGTTCTGATACAGGAACATACGCAGGGATTTCCCGAGGTAGATCCCTGTCTGCCCGAACCATCCCTTATACCGGATCTTTTCCGTCATGACACCGCCTCCTGCGCCGCGGCAAGGCGCGCATACCGCTCGATGAACTCGTCCGCAAGGCCCTCGCCGCCCTCTTCCTCCCGGTTGACGCTCATGACGATGCCCTCCATCGTATCCCGGCCGAAGAAGGACCGGGCCTCCGAAGGACTTCCGTAAAACGCCAGGCGGCCGACGCGCCCGGAGTCCTTCGCCAGCACGATCACCTTGTCAAAGAGGTCGATGACGCGGTCGGGGGTGTGGGTGATGGCGATGACGATCTTCCCCTCGTCCGCGATCTCTCGGAGCCGGGAGAAGAGCTCCCGGGCCATGACGCCGTCCAGGCCGGAGTCCGGCTCGTCCAGGACGAAGAGCTCCGGGTCGGTGACGAGCTCCATGGCGATGGAGATGCGCCGGAGCTGTCCCCCGGATTTCTTGGACACGAGCCCGCCGCTGCCCGCGGTGAGGCCGAGCTGGTCCATGACCTCCGTCACTTTTTTCCGGCGCTCCCACCCGGAGGTCGAGGCGGGCATCCGCAGCTCCGCCGCGTCCGAGATCGTGCGGACGACGGTGTCGTTGCCCCGGACCAGGTTCTTTTGGGGCACGAAGCCAATGCGGTATTTGACGCTGTCATAGTCCTCGTACACGTTCGAGCCGTTCAAGAGGATGGTGGCGTCCGCCTTCTCATAGCCGATGACCGCGTTCACAAAGGTCGTCTTTCCCGCGCCGGAGCCGCCCAGCAGGAGGACCAGCGAGCCGTTCGGGATGTCCAGATCGATGTCCTTGAGAAGATAGCGCTTTTTCCCGAAATCCCGGACGGTGCGCTCCCGCAGCTCCACGCTGAGCCCCGGATAGGCCTTTCGCGCTGTGTGCGCTGCGGAGGGAATCGCGGCCGGCGCCGTGCCCGCCTCCCAGACGTCGTGGAGCTCGATCTCCCGCTGGGGCTGATACTTTTTCCCCAGACCCCAGAGCAGGGGCGGCAGCCAGTCGATCACGAACCACAGGAGCAGCCACCACTTGGACAGACCGAAAAGCTCGATCAGCCGCAGGATCAGCCGGATCCGATACACGAACAAAAACACATACAGGATCACGAAGATCAGCGACAGCGCCGTGCTGACGCGGTCCCCCGTGAGCGCCGGCTTCGGAAGGCCAGACAGGATGCCCGACAGGACGAAAAACAGGTCCATGATCCCGCAGAACCAGCCCTCCTGGTCCATGTCCGCCACATCGCCCAGGGCGACGTAGCGCAGGCCCGGGATCCAGGCCAGCCAGCGTTTGAGGCGGCCCAGCTTGCCGAACAGCTTCCACAGGGCAAAGGAAAAAAGCAGCCACGGAACGGCCACACGCAGAATTGCGGTTATCGTCTCCTCGATGGGCATCGTATCCCCTCCTCGTTCCGTTTGATCATATCACAGCTTATCTCTGAAACAGGCCGGCAAAGGAGGCCAGCGGAGCGATCGCGTCATTCAGGTTCCCGATGGCGTCGTTGAGCCCGTCGAAATCCACCTCGTTGAGCTTCTGCACGGTCTCCGTCACGGCCTCCGTGTTGTCCGTCACCATCGTGTTGGCGTTTTCGATCAGCACCTCGGCGTCCGCCACCAGGGCGTCCACCGCCGTCAGCGAGCTTTCGATATGGGTAAGCTCCGCCCGCGCCCGCGGGAGCAGCAGCACAAGGCACAGGACCACGGCGATCCCGAGGACGAGATTGACCGCCCCCGACAGCCGGGCCTGGAAAACGAGCTTTTTCTGCTGGGCCAGAAGCTCGCCCAAAACCGCGTCCCGGTCCGATTCCGTTTTATAGTTTCTGGTATCCATTGTCTCCTCCGTTTCCATCGTCCGGACTCCCCGTCACCAGACGCGGGGAATCACCTTGTAACGCACACGTTTCCGATAGTCCTCATAGCCCGGCAGCCCCGCCGCCAGCACCGCCTCCTCGTTTGCCATCCGCTTTCGGATCAGGGGGATGTACCCGAGCAGGATCACGAAGGAGATAAGGGAGCCCAGCACCAGGGGCATGGCCAGAAACAGCAGCAGCGTAGCGGCGTACATGGGGTGACGTACGACGCCGTACAGCCCCGTATCGATCACCTTCTGCCCCTCCTGGACCTCGATCGTCCGGGAGAGATAGGCGTTTTCCCGCAGGACCTCGGCGTACATCCCATACGCCGCCAGAAACAGGGCGGCCGCCGCCCAGGAGACCCAGCGCGGCAGAAGGAGCCAGCCAAACCGGAAGCTCAGTCCGGCGGAGAGAAAGGCGGCAAGAAACAGGACGCCGCTCCAGGCGATGACCGTTTTCTGCTCCGCCTCCCTCTCCTTCGCGTTCAGACGCTTGCGGAGGAGGGCGGGATTTTTGACCATCATCACGATCCCGGCCCCGAACATGGGGACAAACAGGATGATCATCAAAAGCCATCCGTTCCAGTAGCGGAGCGTCCCGGCGGGGAGAAACAGCAGCGCCGCCAGCAGCAGTACGCCCAGGAAAAACTTTCCGAGGGCCTGGAAAAACAGCCGCGTCGTCATGGAGCCGCACCTCCCTCCTCCGGTTCGCCGGTCTCGGTATACCAGGCCGAGAGGAAGGACGTCAGAAGCGCGTGCCGGGACGCCGCCTCCTGCCGAGCGGCCGGGGTGTTCATCCCGTCCCGGAGCCGGAGCAGCTTGTCATAGAAATGCCGGATCGATTCCTCCATGGGCCTTCCATGGGCCCCGCCGTAGGCAAAGGTCCGGGCGATCCCCACGGCCCCCATGGCGTCCAGCCGGTCGGCATCCTGGACGATCTGCCCCTCCAGGGTGGGCGGGCGGCGGTCTCGGTTGTGCCGAAAGGATACCCCGTTGATGATCTCCACGATCCGCTCCGTCTCCGCCTCGGAGATCGGCTGGGATGCCAGAAACGCGCGGGCGTTGGCGTTGTTTTCCGTCGAAAACAGCTTCGGATCGTCCGCGTCGTGCAGGAGCGCGGCCAGCGAGACGATCCGCCGGTCACAGCCGTGCTCCGCGTCTGCCAGATGCATGGCGTTCCGCCAGACCCGAAGGGAGTGCTCCGCATCGTGCCCGCCGGCGTCATTGCAAAACAGCGTTCGGATATAGCGCACCGCGTCTTCGAGCATCGGGTCCGCCGGTGTCATTGATGGGGCCGGCTTCCGCGGTCCCATGGACGGCATCGGACGGGCCTTGGCCGTGAGCTCCGCCGCCGTCACCCGGATCACCGCGACGGAAGCGGCCATGCGCTCACTGAACGCAAAACTCCGTCCGGTCTGATGTGCCATGAGGAGCGACAAGCCCCGAAGCTTCTCTGCCGGGTCCTCGACAAGCTCCGCCATACCACGGACCATGACCGAGGCGTAAGCCGCACCGTACTTGCAGGGGATCTCCCCGCCGGAGATCGGCTCGACGCCGCACTCGAGCTCGACAAACGCCCGCGGGTCCGCCCGGAGAAGGTCCAGCTTGTGTCCCTCCAGGGCCCCGTGCATATAAAAGACGGGCAGCTCCCCGTCCCACGAATAGCCGAAATGCAGCGGAACGACGTAGGGGTACCCCTCGTCGAACAGGCCCAGGTGCAGGATCTTCGCGCCTTCCAGAATCCCGACGATCCCGGCGCGGTCGGTGATCTCCCGGTCGGTCCTTCTCATGACGCGTGACCTCCTATCCCATTTTTTATAATAATACTGTAGCAACACCGGAACTGCTTGTCAAGCCGCTGACCGGGACGCTTTTTGCGAAAAACACATAAAAAAGGACCGGCGCTCCGAAGAACGCCGGTGACGGACGAAAACGCTGTTTAATTGGCGGCGACCGTCTCCCGCTCGCCCGCGGGATGATAGGTGGAGACCATCTCTTTGACCATAGTGCGGATGCTCTCGTCGTTTGCGTAGGCCGCGTCCATCAGGGCCGGAAGGCGGTTCAGGAACTCGTCCTCGTCAAAGCCGATGGGCTTGCCGATGTGGATGAGCTTGTTCGGCGTGGTGGAAAGACCCTCCTCCGCCATCAGCTTCTCTTCGTAGAGCTTCTCGCCGGGACGCAGGCCGGTGTATACGATCTTGATGTCCTCGTCCGGACGCAGGCCCGAGAGCTTGATGAGGTTCCGCGCCAGGGTGTCGATCTTCATCGGCTCGCCCATGTCCAGCACGAAGATCTCGCCGCCGTGCGCGTAGGTCCCCGCCTGCAGGATCAGGCTGACCGCCTCGGGGATCGTCATAAAGTAGCGGATGATGTCCTTGTGGGTGACCTCCACGGGACCGCCCCGGGCGATCATCTTCTTGAACAGTGGGATCACGGAGCCGTTGCTGCCGAGGACGTTCCCGAAGCGGACCGCCACGAACTCCGTCCGCACGGCGTCGTCATCCAGGGGCAGCACCGACTCCAGATGGCGGGAGAGGTAATCCTCCCCATGAGAGCGCAGCTCGGGAAGTTCGGCCTCCCGATGCTCCCGGAGCTTCCGGTCGAACGCCTGGATGATCATTTCGCACATCCGCTTGGAGGCGCCCATAATGTTCGTGGGGTTGACCGCCTTGTCCGTGCTGACGAGGACGAAACGCCGGCAGCCGTGCGTCATGGCGGCGTAGGCCGTTTTGTAGGTCCCCAGCACATTGTTCTTGATGGCCTCGCAGGGGCTGCCCTCCATCAGCGGCACATGCTTGTGGGCCGCCGCGTGGAACACGATATCGGGATGGTATTTTTCAAAGATCTGGTTCACCCGGCGCGTATCCCGCACCGACCCGATCTCCACGACGAAATCCAGGTTCAGACGCTCCCGCTTCAGCTCCTGCTCGATCTCATAGGCGTTGTTCTCGTAAATATCGAAGATGATGAGCTTTTTCGGCGCATGGCCCGCGATCTGGCGGCACAGCTCGCTGCCGATGGACCCGCCGCCGCCCGTCACGAGGATGACCCGGCCCTCCAGGAACGCATAGATCTCCTGCGTCTCCACGTGGATGGGGTCGCGGCCGAGGAGGTCCTCGATGGCGACCTCCCGCAGCGCCGAGACGCGGACCGCGCCGCTCATGAACTGGTACATGCCCGGCAGATTCCGCAGCTCACAGCCCGATTCCTTGCAGATATTCAGAACATCCCGCAGTTCTTTGGGGTCGGCGCTGGGGATGGCCACATAGATTTTTTCAATATGAAATCTCTCGACGTTTGACAGGATATCCTCCCGCCCGCCGACGATGGGCACACCGTCCAGATATCGCCCCCATTTATTGGGATTGTCATCGATGATGCACAGGACCCGGTCCCCCATTTTTGAGCTGCGGGCAATGTCATGCAGAATGAATTGTCCGGCCGAGCCGGCGCCGACGATCATCACGCGGCTCCGTGCCCCGTCCGATCGGGCCCGGCGGCTGCGGATAAGAAGAATAAATCGATAGGAAAAACGGATGGCGGTGATCAGTAAAAGCTCCAGGATCGCTCCGCCGATATAATAGAACAGCGGCATCCGCATAAACAGCACCGTGATGCCGACGACATGGAACACGATCGAGACCGCCCAGGCGCCGGCGATGCGCAGAAGCTCCGGCACGCTGGCATATTCCCAGATGCTCAGGTACAGCCGGAAGCACCAGAAGATCACCAGGCAGCCGGCGGCATATATCGGCGCAAAACGGCAAAATGCCTCCAGGCAGTCGGCGGGGATATAGGAAAACCGGCAGTCAAATCGGATCCAAAGCGTGAAAAAATAGGAAAAAAGCACCGCCGCTGCATCGTACAGCATCATAAACGCCGCTATGATACGCCAGTGCTCCAGATGGAATTTTTTCTTCAGAAATCGACACAGCTTCCTCATGTCTATTCTCCCCGTTTTCTGTGTTCCCCACGCTGGGTCTTCCCCGCGGACGCAAATAACAGCATCCGCAGCAATGCATATACTATCATAATTGTTTTCGATATTCAAGCCGATTTACAAGGGATGATTCGGATGAAATACCAGTTCTCTCCGATCCCATGTCAGAGAAAACTGGAACATCATCCAATTATAAATTAATACTGAGTTTTTTTATGTCCACTGATTGACTTTTTGGGTTCCTTACCGTATAATATCCTGCAGTAGAATACAGGATATTGTGTCGGCGGATGCCTTCCGCCGGACTTTATCGTACAGGAGAGACCAATGACCAACAACAACGAGACCATAGAGATCGATCTGCGAGAGCTATTCGGCGTCCTGCTGCAGAAGCTCTGGCTGCTCGTGATCGTCACGATGGTTTTCGGCGCGGCCGCCTTTGGCTACACCTACACCATGGTGGACCCGCTGTACAAGGCGAGCATCCTTTTGTATGTCAACAATTCCGACATCTCCGTCGGCAGCACCTCCGTCAGCATCTCGAACGCGGACCTGGTCGCATCCCAGAAGCTCGTGGATACCTACGTCGTCATCCTCCGTTCCCGCACAGCGCTGAACGACGTCATCAAGGAAGCGAACCTGAACTACTCCTACGAGAAGCTCAGAAGCATGATCTCCGCCTCCTCGGTCGAGTCCACCGAGGTGTTCGAGGTCGTCGTCACCAGCACGAGCCCGACGGAGGCCGAGCTCATCGCGAACACCATCGCCCGGATCATGCCGGAGAAGATCACGGACATCGTCGTCGGCAGCGACGTGCGAATCGTGGACTACGCCGTGGTCCCCTCGCACCGCTCCTCCCCCAGCTACACGAGAAATACCGCGATCGGCGCCCTGCTCGGCCTTGTTCTGAGCGCCGGGTTCGTCATCGTCACGCATCTCTTCGACGAGAACATCCGCTCCGAGGATTATCTCACCCAGACCTACCCCGATATTCCTCTGCTGGCGGTCATTCCCGATATGAACCCCTCCAAGCAGAGCAGCGGCAGCGGTTACGGATACGGATACGGGAGCAGCAGTTCCCGACGGAAGAGTTCATCTTCGCACTCCTCTTCCTCTTCAAAGGCTACGAGCGGCACCACGTCCAAGAGTTCCTCCCGTTCCGGCGGAAGCGCCTCGTCGGCCCACTCAGCCTCCCGTCCCGGCGGCACGGCTTCGACCGTCCCGCACGTCTCCGACGGCAAATCTTCCG
>CAJOIG010000023.1 GCA_905234575.1 uncultured Oscillospiraceae bacterium | reverse complement strand
TGTACATCTCCTCGCTGGGGAGTTCGCCCGCCTTCACGTCCACCGGGAAGGTGTTCGTCAGCTTCAGGCCGAACTCCACGTTCTGGTGCTTGGCGAGGGACCGCAGCCGCCGGAACATGGGCACGGCGTCCTCCCATTGGAGGTCCTCGCGGAAATGCCGGTCGTCGAAGGCGATATAGTCGTACCCCAGGCGGTCCAGGGTCTCGCGGCAGAAGTCGTAGCCCAGGAGCGTCGGGTTGCACTTGACGTAGGTGTTCAGGCCGCGCTCGCCGATGAGGTAGTTCGCGATGTGCTCGATCTCCTCGGGCGGGCAGCCGTGGAGGGTGGAGATGGTGACGGAATCCGAGACGCCCGCGTCCCGCATGCCGTCGAGGTAGGCGGTGAGCTTCGGGGATTTTATGCCGTCGAGCGTATAGCCCACGGACATGTTGAACACGAAGCCGTCCGGGCTGCCGAGGCCGTATTTTTCGCTGATGACCTTCAGCACCTTCCACGCCTTGATGTACTCGTCCATGGCGCCGGGGACGGTGAGCTCGGTGCTCCACTCGCAGTTATAGCCCTCGTCCTTCGCCCAGATGCAGGGGCGGCTGACGCAGGCGGCGAGGTCCGCGCCGTCCATGATCTGCACGGTCTTGAGCTCGAAGAACCGCGCGCCGGCGGCATAGGCCGCGATGATGTTCTGGGCGAGCTGGGTGTTGGGGCCCGCGGCGGGGCCGAAGGGCGTCTCCAGCTTTTCCGTGCCGAAGATGGGCAGCGTCTTGCGCCTGGCCTTCCAGATATGGCTCACGCCGAAGATCGTGCCGCAGGTCTCGTACTCATGGCAGACCTGGGCGAGGAGCTTGTCATAGGGGATGCGGGTCATGGTTTCCGACATAGGTCATACCTCCGTTCGCGCCGGGATGGGGTCAGGGGTTGAGCTCGCGCCAGAGCCGGTCGGCGGCGGCATAGATCCGCTCGGTGACGGCCGCCTCGTCGCAGGCGACGAGCTTCCGGTCCTTATAGAGCAGCTTTCCGTTGATCATGGTGTGGGTGCACATCCGGCCCTGGAAGCCGAAGATCATGTGCCCGTCCACGTTGGCGTCCGAAAACGGCGTGAACGGCGCGTAGTCGAACACGGCGACGTCCGCGAGGGCGCCGGGCTTCAAAACGCCGATGGGCCGGGAGATGTACCGCTCCACCATTTTCGCGTTGTTTTGGAACAGCATCCCGGTGGATTCCATCCATCCCACGTTCGGCAGGCGGGCGTGGTGCCGCTGGATGATGAGCTCCACCTTGAGGCTCTCGAGCATGTCGTGGGTATAGGCGTCGGTCCCGAGGCCGACGAGGATCCCCTTTTCGAACATCTTCAAAACCGGCGCGACGCCGACGGCGTTGCCCATGTTGGACTCCGGGTTCGTCACGCACATGGTGTCCGTCGCGGCGATCTCGTCGAGCTCGTCGTCCGTCAGCTCGATGCAGTGGCCCAAAATGGTCTTCGGACCGAGGATGCCGTGGATTTTCAGCCGGTCGATGGGGCGCATGCCGTAGCGGTCCCAGGAGTCCGTCCGGTCGGTGGAGCCCTCGCAGACATGGATGTGGAAGCCCGTGAGGCCGTCGTTCGCCTTCGCCATCTTCTCGAACGTCGCGTCCGAGATGGTGAAAAGCGCGTGCCCGCCGAACATGGCGGAGATCATGTCGCTCTTCTCGGCGGCGGCCCATTTGGCGAAGGCGGCGTTCTCCTCGATGGCCTCGTCGCATTTTTTCAGGCCGTCCCGCTCCGAGACCTCGTAGCAGAGCCCAGCGCGCATGCCCATCTCCTTCGCGACGTCCCGCAGGGCGAAGAGGGAGCCCGTGATCTCCCAGTAGCTCGCGTGGTGGTCGAAGATGGTGGTGACGCCGTTTTTGATGCACTCGAGGATCGTGGCGTAGGCGCTGGCGCGGGTGCCCTCCAGATCCAGGTGCCGGTCGATGTTCCACCACATCCCGTCCAGGACCTGGTAGAAGGTGTGGGGGTCGTGGCCCCGGATGGAAAGGCCGCGGGCCAGGCCGGAGTAGATGTGGGTGTGGGCGTTGATGAGGCCCGGCATAATGACGCCGCCCCGGGCGTCGATAAACTCCGCGCCGGGGTATTTCGCCCGCAGAGCCGCGGTGGGGCCGACCTCGCGGATGAGCTCGCCCTCCACGGCGACGCCGCCCTCGGGCAGATAGGGGGCCGCCTCGTCCCGCGTGATGACGCGTCCGTTTCCGATGATGAGCATAAAACGTCCTCCTTTCACAGAAACGCACGAGCCCGGCGCCCTCGCCGCAGCCCGTGCGCTCAGCACTCCGTTTCAGCTTGTCATCAGTTTATCACAAGCGGAAAACAGATTCAACGGTTTTTGCGCGGAGAATTTGAATTTTTGCCCGGGTATGCTATAATAACGGAAAGAACCCATCCACGAGGAACCGACCCATGAACATCGACCTTTTCCGGCGGCTCGGCGCGCTGGCCCTGTGCCTCGCCCTGTGCCTTGCCCTGCCCGCCTGCGGCGGCAAGAGCTCCGGCCCCTCCTACGCGGAGGGACCGCGCTTCACCGTGGCCGTCGCGGAGGATCCGGGCAGCCTCAATCCCGTCCTCGCGGGGGACGGGCTTTCCCAGGAGTTTTTCCTGCTGGCCTACGATCCCCTCTGGCGTCTCGGCGCGGACGGGCAGCCCGAGGCCTGCCTCGCGGAGGACTGGAGCCTTTCGAGCGACCGACTGACCTGGACCGTCCGCCTGCGGCATGACGCGGCGTTTTCGGACGGCGTGCCCGTCACGGCGGCAGACGTGCTGTTTTCCTACGAGCTGCTCGCCCGCAGCGGCACGGCCTACGCCGACTACTTCGAGGGCGTCTCCGCCATCCGGCAGGCGGACGACTACACCGTCGTCATCTCCACGGACTACGTCAAGGGCGATATGCTCTATAACCCCGCGCCCATCCTGCCGAAGCACATCTGGCGCAGCTACGAGTTCAGCCCCGAATCCTTCGACAACGCCGCCCTCGTCGGCTCCGGGCCCTTCGTCCTCGACCCGGAGCAGAGCGGGGAGGAGGGGTATCTTTTCCGCGCCCGGGCGGACTATTTCGGCGGCGCGCCCGCCGTCGGCGAGCTCTTTTTCCGCCGGTACGGCACCGCCACCGGCGCGGGCCGGGCCGTCGCCGCGGGGGAGGCCGACGCGAGCTTCGGCCTGACGGACGTGCAGCTCACCACCCTCGAGAACGTCCCCGGCGTGGAGCTTCTGCAGACCATGCTCCCCGGCACGGAGTGCATGATGCTGGCGCTGAACACGCGGACGCAGTTCTTCTCCGTCGAGAGCCTGCGCCGGGCCGTGGAATACGGCACGGACCGGGACTGGTTCCTCTCCATGGCCGTCGGCGGCGCCGGCGAGACGGGCTCGGGCTTCGTCAGTCCCGGCCTGTCCTTCTTCGCCCGGCCGGAGGGCCTGCGGGCCTACGAGCCGGACACCGCCCTCGGCCTCATCACCGCCGCGGGCTACAACGACTCGAACGGGGACGGCATCCTCGACTACGGCCTCCGGGCCGTGAAGCTGACCCTGCGCCTGTGCACGAGCAGCCGGGAGGAGTGGTCCGCCACCGCCGCCACCATCCTCGCCGCGGACCTGGGGGAGCTCGGCGTGGACGTGGACTGGCAGAAGACCGACGGCCCCGTGACCGACCTCACCCGGTCGGACGACGGCTGGGACATGTGCCTTCTGGGCTGGCGCGGCAGTCCCAGCGCCGCCGTCACCGCCTCCCGCTTCCGGGACGAGCTCGGCGCCCTGACCGGCTGGTCCGACCCCA
Organism: uncultured Oscillospiraceae bacterium; assembly: GCA_905234575.1. GTDB lineage: Bacteria > Bacillota > Clostridia > Oscillospirales > Oscillospiraceae > CAJOIG01. The sequence goes on along the minus strand of CAJOIG010000023.1, from coordinate 9,032 downwards.
ACTTCGAGAGCGACCTGGCCCTGCTGCGCTCGGCGGAGGATCCCTCCGTCGCCCTGGGATACGCCCGCCGCCTCCAGCAGATCGCCTACGACGGCTGCCCCGTGATCGTGCTGGGCTACGCCGCGGACATCCAGGCCCTCCGCAGCGACCGCTGGACGGGCTACGAGGACATCCTCGCCGCGGGCGGCGCCCTGTTCCGCATCGGCAGCGCCGAGGTCTATACCTCCCTCCGCCCCCGGACCGCGGAATAAGTTTTTTCTTCCACAGGGGCACTCCCTCTTGCAAAACCCGGACGCTTTGGTATAATGTAGTTAGCAAACGAAAATACAGATACGGAGTGTGAAACATGGCCTATACCTACGAAGACTACAAGAAGATCTACGAGTCCAAGAAGGGCAGCGTAGAGCAGGCGCTGGACCTCATCCAGTCCGGCGACGTCATCTGGTGCTCGAACAACTACAACGAGCCCGCCACCCTGTTCGGCCGTCTCCATGAGATCGCGCCGCGCGTCGAGAACGTCATCGTCTACAAGAGCCGCATCGGCCGCTATCCCTTCCTCGTGACCCCCGGCATGGACGGCCACATCAACTGCGCCAACTACTTCTACGGCCCCAGCTACCGCGAGGCCCACAAGCTCCGCAACGCGATGTTCATCCCCGTGGACCTGCCCAACTACTATCGCTCCGTCAACATGCACCGCCCCTGCAACATCTTCACCGCGCAGGTCTCCCCCATGACCGAGGACGGCCGCCTCTACATCGGCATGAACCAGACCATCGAGTATTACGCCGTGAAGGACGCCGTCGAGCAGCACAAGAAGATCATCGTCGAGGTCAACCCCAACCTCACCTACATGAACGGCTCCGCTTACATCCCCATCGAGGCCGTCACCATGCTCTATGAGGTCGATACCCCCGAGTACTGCATCGGCGGCATCCAGACCACCGAGCTCGAGGACCAGATCGGCAAGACGGTGGCCGGCCTCATCGACGACGGCGACACCATCCAGATGGGCATCGGCGGCATCCCCGACACCGTCGGCCGCTACCTCATGACCAAGAACGACCTCGGCCTGCACACCGAGCAGTTCACCTCCTCCCTCGTGCACCTCATCGGCGAGGGCGTCATCACCGGCAAGAACAAGGTGTTTGACAAGGAGCTCCACGTCGGCGTCTTTGCGGACGGCACCCACGAGCTCTACAAGTATCTGCACGACAACCCCAAGTGCGTCATGAAGCCCGGCCCTGAGGTCGTGAACCCCTTCAACATCGCCCGCCAGGACCACATGGTCTCCATCAACACCCTCGTGGAGATCGACCTCACCGGTCAGATCGCGGCGGAGTCCATCGGCCCCGTGCAGTACTCCGGCTCCGGCGGCGGCTTCTGCTTCACTCTCGGCACCTACTATGCCGAGCACGGCAAGGGCATCATGGCCTTTACCGCCCGCACGAACAAGGGCCTGCCCAAGATCAAGGCCCAGCTCACCCCCGGCGCCATCGTCACCCACCAGCGCAACTACGTCCAGTGGGTCGTCACCGAGTACGGCGCGGTGAACCTGCGCGGTCTCGACGTGCGCGAGCGCGCCAAGGCCCTCATCTCCATCGCTCACCCGGACGACCGCGACGCCCTGGACGCCGCCGCCCGCGAGCTCTGCTACTATTGATCGACCGTTCGGCCGCCCCGGAAAAACCGGGGCGGCCTTCGCGTATCCGCGCGGTCCGTGCTTGACATTTGACAAAAAAGCAACGATAATAGGACCGTAAATGCTTCTATGAAAGAGGGGTTCCTGATGAGCAATATCCGTTCCGACGATTATCTTGTCAACGTAAAGGCCGTCTATGTCCTCGATATGCTGGGCGTCCGCGACCTGTCCTATTTCGACGATCCCGAGACGAACCGCTCCATCTACCGCGAGGAGGTGGAGATCGACGCCGCCTCCTATACGATCTGCTACAAGCGCGGCTTCGGCTACGAGGCCCTCGCGACCCACACGCTCACCACCAAGGAGACCGACTATATGCTCCGGGAGCTGACGGAGTATTTCGCCGAGGTCCCCGACCTGCCCGCTCCCGCGGTGGAGGAGGAAGCCCCCACCGTCCGGCTGAAGCTCACCTACCACAGCGGCGCGGTCGTCACCTATCTCTGCAACTTCGACCGCCAGTTCCTGCCGAAGCACTGGCTCCAGTTCCGCAACGACATCAAGGCCAAGTTCGACTTCTACAGCATGAAGGGCGACCTGCTGAGCGAAAAGCTCATCCGCTACGGCAGGCGGGACGACGAGTTCATCTACTGCACCGTGTACGACAACACCACGAAGAACCTCGGCTACTTCCTCACGGACGACGACGCCGTCCGTCCCGGCGACCGGGTCTCCGTCCCCGCGGAGGGCGGCGCCGTCACCGGCAAGGTCTCCAAGGTGGAGTATTTCACGGCCTACACCGCCCCCGCCGCGCCGGACAGCCTCCCGCGGATCCTCAAGCGCATCAATTCCTGATCCCCCCATCCCGCAAACGAACTGCCGCCCCGGTTTTTTCCGGGGCGGTTTTCTCTGTCCCTGCATAGACTGGCGGGGAGGGATGCGTATGGCATCGGCAAACGACCTTCTGGATGCGTTCGCCTATTATATCGACCACGGAGGCTATATCGAAAAGAAGGACGGCGACCCGCGGTATCTGACCCGGGCCGTGGAGAATTTCCACAAAAACGACGGGGACGGCAACTGGACCTATATGGGCGTCGTCTGCGGCGTGAACCCCGGCGCGTGGTGCGCCATGATGGTGTCCACCGCCGTCTACGAGGGCTGCGGCAGCGACGTCTCCTCCGCGAAGCGGACGATGTGGGGCGTCTGGCCCTATACGACCTGCAACCAGGTCTGGGACGCCGCGCCCGCGGAGAAAAAGCACTGGAGCGCCTGGCAGCTCACGCAGAACGGGCGCTCCGGCACGCTCTACACGCCGCAGCCGGGGGACGTCATCATCTTCTCCGACAACGGCAGCACCCGCACGCACACCGGCATGGTGTACGCCGCGGACAGTTCCATCGTCTACACCTACGAGGGAAACTCCGGCAACATGGCCCGCAAGCGCTCCTACAGCCTCGGCAGCGCGTATATCTACGGCTACGTCACGCTGAACCTCGCCGCGGGCGCAAGCCCCGGCATCGAGCGGTTCCAGCGCTGGCTGGGGGTGACGTCGGACGGGGAATACGGCCCCGTCACGAAGCGGGCCGCCATCCAGGCGCACCAGCGGTATCTGAACGCCGCCTACGGCGTCGGCCTCGCGGAGGACGGCGAATGGGGCCCCGAAACGTACTACGCCACCCGGTCCCTCCGGGCGGGCGACGACAGCGACGACGTGTATGTCTGGCAGGGGATGCTCTACTGCGCCGGCGCGGACCCGCAGATGTTCGACGGGGCCTTCGGCGCATATACCCGCGCGGCGACGGAGGACTACCAAACCGGCGCGGGCCTGCACCCGACAGGCGTGGCGGACCGCTATACCTGGGCGCGGATGTTCGGCGCGGGACGCCCGTCCCACACCCTGCTGCGCCGGGGCGACCGCGGCGCGGAGGTCCGCTATCTCCAGGAGCTTCTGATGTACGCGGGCTATCCCGTGGCGACGGACGGGGACTTCGGTCCCGCGACGGAGGCGGCGGTGAAGGAATTCCAGGCCGCCAGCGGCCTTGTCCCCGACGGCGAGGTCGGCCCGCTCACCTGGCAGGCACTCGAATAAACCCAGGAGCTCCCGCAAAGGGAGCTCCTGACGATTCCTATATGGTTCAGATCTCGCAGCCCAGGGCGCAGCCGGCCTCGATGGCGTCGATGGCCCGGCCGAGGCGGGCGGCGTTGCCGACGGCATGGCAGGGAAAGACATCGGCCAGCGCCGTTTGCAGCGCCTCGTCCGGCTCCGTGCCGGGGCAGACGATCACGGCCTCGCAGGGCCAGACGCCGTCCGCCGTGCGGACGCCCTCCGACGTGACGGCGGTAACTGCTGTGCCCTTATGGAGCTCCGCGCCGAAGCGGGAGAGGTCCCCGAGGGTCGGCCAGGCGATGCCGGGCTCATACCCCGCGCCGAGCTTCGGCAGGCGCTCGAACACCGCCACGGTCCGGTCCGAGCGGGCGAGCTGGGCATGGATCGTCTCGTCCGGCTCCACGCCGTAGCGCATCCGGTAGAACACGTCCGCCGGGGAGGCGCTGGCGTCCAGCAGGAGCGCCCGGGCGATCTCGAGGCCCACGAAGCTGCCGCCGATCACCGCCACCCGCTTCGGCAGGATGGGCTGTTTCGCAAAATAGTCAACCATGGTGTACACCGGCACGGCGTCCGGCTCCACGGACACGGGGACGGGCTTATACTTCCGGCCGCAGGCGAGGACGCACGCGTCGAACGCCCCGGCCTGCACCGAATCGGCGTCCGCCGGACGGTCCAGGCACACCCGGACCCCGGCTTCCGGCAGAGCCTCCTCGTACCAGTGCAGCAGCTCCGCGAAGGCTTCCCGGGCGGGCAGCGTCGAAAACAGCGTCATCTGGCCGCCGAGGCGGTCGGACGCCTCCCAGAGCTCCACGTCGTGGCCCCGCCGGGCCGCTTGCAGGGCGCACTCCATGCCCGCGGGGCCGCCGCCCACGACCAAAATCCGCTTTTTGACCGGAGCGGGCTCGGACCGGAGCGCGTGCTCCCGGCCCGCGAAGCCGTTCGCGAGGCAGCGGATGGGCTTTTCGAAAAAGGTCCCGGCCAGGCACCCCTGGTTGCAGCTCACGCAGGGGCGAATGCGCTCGGGCGTGCCCGCCAGGATGAACTTGCCGTAGTCCGGCTCCGCGATGAGGGGACGGCCCAGGGCGACCATGTCGCAGCGGCCCAGGGCCAGGGCCTTTTCCGCCTCCCGGGGGTCGCCCATGCGGTTCGCCATGGCGACGGGAACATCCACCGCGGCCTTGATGTCCGCCGCGAGGTAAGACAAGGCCGCCTTCGGCATCTCCCCCGTGAGCTGGGGGACGCGGCTCTCGTGCCAGCCGCCGGTGAGGTCCAGAAGGTCCACGCCCGCCTTTGCCGCCAGCACGGCGAAATCCCGGCACTCCGCCGAGCCGCCCGCGCCGGGGACCAGGGTGTGAGCCCCATAGCGCAGGAGGACGGTGTAATCGTCGCCCACGGCCTGCCGCACCGCGGCGATGACGGCAAGCGGGAAGCGGCAGCGGTTTTCAAAGCTCCCGCCGTACTCGTCCTCCCGGCGGTTCGTCAGGGGGGACAAAAACTGGGAGATGAGATACCCCGCCGAGCCGGAGATCTCCACGGCGTCGAAGCCCGCCTCCCGGGCCCGGCGCGCGCCCTCGGCCCAGGCGCGGACCACGGCGTCGATGTCCTCGGCCGTCATGGCTCTTGCCGTCTCCTTCGTGAACGGCGTGAACACCGCCGACGGGGCGATGGCGCCGTTTCCGTCCGGCACGGCGGCTTGCCGCATATACCGCCCGGCGTGGTAGAGCTGCACGGCCACGGGGCAGCCCCGCTCCCGCATCCCGCGGGTGAAGCTCTGCCAGGGCTTGATGCAGGCGTCGTCCGTCAGGTCCATGGTGCTTTTCACCGCGCCCTTGCCGTCGAACCGGCAGGCCCCGACGACCACGAGACCCGTGCCGCCCTCGGCCCGCCGCCAGTAGAACTCGTTGAACCGGGCCGACGGGAGGCCGTTCTCGGCGTAGAGCGTGTGCATCGCCGTCATGAGGATCCGGTTTTTCAGCGTGAGCCGCCCGACGCGGAGCGGCTGATCGAGATACTGCAGGTCCATGGGTCCCTCCTATTCTTTTTCCCGCCGGGGAAACAGCGCGTGCAGCAGCACGACGCACAGTCCCGCCGCGAGGATGCCCGCGCAGGAGCCGGTAAAATCCAGGATCACGTCCCGCAGGGCCGGGCCGCGGTCCACCGCGAGGAGCTGCAGCCCCTCGTCGATGGCCGCGGAGCTCAGGCACAGCCCCATGGGCAGGAGATACCGTCCGCCGCCGTCCGGCTGGAGGAAGAGGACGAACATCAGCACGCCCAGCACGGCGTATTCCGTGAAGTGGGCGAGCTTCCGCACGAGGAAGGCCAGCTCATACTCCCGGCCCAGGGCGGCGAGGACCCGCTGCAGGACCTCCACCACCGGGCGCACCAGCCCGAGCACCCGGTCGCTCTCCAGCTGGGACAGGTCCCCCGGCAGCAGCGACTGCCCCCAGATGAAGCCCAGCATCGCGAGCACCAGCAGGAGCTTCACAATAAAAACAAATGTCTTCATACCCTGTATTCTGCGCCAAAGGCGCGTTTTTGTCAACCGACACTCTTGACAAAGCCGCGGAGCATGGGTACAATAGCACCGTGTCAAAAACTGCATAGCCTTATCAAGAGTGGCGGAGGGACCGGCCCTGTGAAGCCCGGCAACCTGGGCGCTTTCGAGCGCCAAAGGTGCCAAATCCGGCGAGGAAATCGAAAGATAAGGAACGGTATCCAGGTTCGTCTGCCGTTCCGGCAGACGTTTTTTATTGCTTCAACAAAGGAGAATCCAAGCTATGGCCCATTACCTTTTCACCTCCGAATCCGTCACGGAGGGACATCCCGACAAGATCTGCGACCAGATCTCCGACGCAATCCTCGACGCCATCCTCGCCCAGGACCCCGACGGCCACGTTGCCTGCGAGTGCACCGCCACCACCGGCATGGTGTTCGTCATGGGCGAGATCACCACGACCTGCTACGTCGACATCCCCCACATCGCCCGGGAGGTCCTCCGGGACATCGGCTACGACCGCGCGAAATACGGCATGGACTGCGACACCTGCGCCGTGCTGACCGCCATCGACGAGCAGTCCCCGGACATTGCCATGGGCGTGAACGCGAGCCTCGAGCAGAAGCAGGGCGGCGCGGACGCCGAGCTGCAGAACGGCGCGGGCGACCAGGGCATGATGTTCGGCTACGCCTCCAGCGAGACCCCGGAGCTCATGCCCCTGCCGCTGAGCCTCGCCCAGAAGATGGCGAAGCGACTCGCCGACGTCCGCAAGTCCGGACTCCTGCCCTACCTCCGGCCCGACGGCAAGACCCAGGTCACCGTCGAGTACGACGAGATGAGCAAGCCCGTCCGCGTGGACACCGTCGTCGTCTCCACCCAGCACGCGCCGGAGGCGACCCTCGAGCAGATCCGCGCCGACATGATCAAGCATGTCATCGAGCCCATCCTCCCGCCGGAGCTCAACAAGGGGGACATCACCTACTACATCAACCCCACCGGACGCTTCGTCATCGGCGGGCCCCAGGGGGATTCCGGGCTCACCGGGCGCAAGATCATCGTGGACACCTACGGCGGCAGCGCGCCCCACGGCGGCGGCGCCTTCTCCGGCAAGGACCCCACGAAGGTGGACCGCAGCGCCGCCTACGCCGCCCGCTGGGTGGCGAAGAACATCGTCGCCGCGGGCCTCGCGGAGCGCTGCCAGGTCCAGCTCGCTTACGCCATCGGCGTGGCGACGCCGGTGTCCGTGAACGTGACCACCTTCGGCACCGGGGCCGTGTCCGATTCCGCTTTGCAGGAGGCCGTGACGAAGGTCTTCGATCTGCGTCCCTCCGCCATCATCCGGGATCTGGACCTCAAAAAGCCCATCTACCGTCCCCTGGCCGCCTACGGGCACATGGGCCGGGAGGACCTGGGCGTGAAGTGGGAGAGCACCGACCGGGCCGACGCCCTGCGGAAGGCGGTCGGCGTATGAGCACCGTCCGGGACATCACTCTCGCCCCCTCCGGAGAGCGCAAGATCGCCTGGGTCGAGGCGAACATGCCGCTGCTGCGGTCCATCGCCGCGGAATTTGAACAGACGAAGCCCTTCGCGGGGCTTCGGATCGCGCTGTCCGTCCACATGGAGGCGAAGACCGCCTATCTCTGCCGGGTCCTGGCCCTCGGCGGCGCGGAGATGCACGTCACGGGCTGCAACCCCCTCTCCACGCAGGACGACGTCGCGGCGGCGGTGGCGGCCGGCGGCATCGACGTGCACGCGACCCACGGCTGCACGGAGGAAGAGTATACTGCCTACCTCGACCGGGCGCTGGAGGTCGGGCCGCACATCATCATCGACGACGGCGGCGATCTCGTCGCCCGGCTGTATCAGCGCTTCCCGGAGCTCATCGACGGGGTCGTCGGCTCCTGCGAGGAGACCACCACCGGCATCCGCCGCCTGCGGCAGATGGACCGGGCGGGCACACTGCGCTTCCCGGCGGTCATGGTGAACGACGCCGACTGCAAGCACCTGTTCGACAACCGCTACGGCACGGGCCAGTCCGTCTGGGACGGCATCGTGCGAACGACGAACCTCATCGTCGCGGGCAAGGACGTGGTCGTGGCCGGCTACGGCTGGTGCGGCAAGGGCGTCGCCATGCGGGCGAAGGGCCTCGGCGCCCGGGTCATCGTCACCGAGACGGACCCCGTCCGCGCCATCGAGGCCGTCATGGACGGCTTCCGGGTGATGCCCATGGCCGAGGCCGCGCCCCTCGGGGACATCTTCGTCACCGTCACCGGCGACTGCGGAATCCTCACCCGGGAGCATTTCCCGCTCCTGAAGGACGGCGCGATCCTATGCAACGCCGGGCACTTCAACGTCGAGGTCGCCATGGACGAGCTCGGGGAATACGCCGAATCCAGCTTCGACGCCCGCCAAAACATCCGCGGCTGGCGCCTGCCGAACGGCCGGACGGTGTACGTCCTCGCGGAGGGCCGGCTCGTGAACCTGGCCTCCGGGGACGGGCATCCCGCGGAGATCATGGACATGAGCTTCGCCATCCAGGCGCTGTCGGCGCAGTTCCTCGCCCGGAACCGCGGCAGGCTGAAGCCCGGCGTGGTGCCCGTGCCCCGGGAGATCGACCTCGCCGTCGCCCGCCGGAAGCTCGAGACCCTCGGCGTCTCCATCGACACCCTGTCCGCGGAGCAAAAAGCCTACCTCGGCATGGAATGATGCCTTTTTCAGATAACAAAGAGAGCCTGTCTTTGATCGGACAGACTCTCTTGATTCTTCTGTTTTCTATCCGTGCAAGGCGC
>CAJOIG010000022.1 GCA_905234575.1 uncultured Oscillospiraceae bacterium | reverse complement strand
TCGACGTTCAGCATCTTGCCCCACATGGCGAGGATGGCCTGGAAGCGGCTGTCCCGGCCCTGGATGGCGGAGCCCGCGGCGGAATCGCCCTCGACGACGTAGAGCTCGCAGAGGCTCGGGTCGCGCTCGTTGCAGTCTTGTAACTTCTCGGGCATCTGGCCGGACTCGAGGCCCGTCTTGCGGCGGACGCTCTCGCGGGCCTTGCGGGCCGCCTCGCGGGCGCGGGACGCGGTCATGGCCTTGTCCACGATGGCCTTGCCGACGCCGGGGTTCTCCTCGAGGAACTGATCGAGCCGCGCGCTGACGACGGAGTCTACGAGGGTCCGCATCTCGGAGTTTCCGAGCTTGGCCTTGGTCTGGCCCTCGAACTGGGGGTTCGTGAGCTTCACGGAGATGACGGCGGTGATGCCCTCGCGGACGTCCTCGCCGGAGAGGGAGTCGTCGTCCTTGATGAGCTTGGCCTTATGGGCGTAAGCGTTCAGCACGCGGGTCAAGGCCGTCTTGAAGCCCGTCTCGTGCATGCCGCCCTCGGGGGTGTGGATGTTGTTCGCGAAGGAGACGAGGTTCTCGTTGTAGCCGTCGTTCCACTGGATTGCGACCTCGGCGGTGGCGTCCTCGCGGTCGCCCTGCATGTAGATGACGCCCTCGTGGACGGGGGTCTTGTTTTTGTTGATGAAGGTGACGAATTCCCGGATGCCGCCCTCGTAGTACATCTCGTCGAAGGCTTCCTTCCCCGGGCGCTCGTCCTTCGTGGAGATGCGCAGGCCCGCGTTCAGAAACGCCTGCTCCCGCATGCGGATGTGCAGGGTCTCGTAGTCGTAGACCGTCTCGTCGAACATCTCGGGGTCGGGGTGGAAGCGGACGACGGTGCCGGTGTGGTCGGTCGTGCCGATGATCTCCATCTCGGTCTTTTTCTCGCCCCGGGAGAACTCCATGTGGTAGATGCTCCCGTTTTTGTGGACGTCGACCTCCAGCCAGTCGGACAGGGCGTTCACGACGGAGGCGCCGACGCCGTGCAGGCCGCCGGAGACCTTATAGCCGCCCGCGCCGAACTTGCCGCCGGCGTGCAGGACGGTGTAGACGACTTCCAGGGCGGGCTTTCCGGTCTGCTCCTGGATGTCCACGGGGATGCCGCGGCCGTTGTCCGTGACCTTGATGACGTCGCCGTCCTCGATGACGACCTCGATGTGGTCGCAGTAGCCGGCCAGGGCCTCGTCGATGGCGTTGTCCACGATCTCGTAGACGAGGTGGTGCAGGCCGGAGCTGGACGTGGAGCCGATGTACATGCCGGGGCGCATGCGGACGGCCTCGAGCCCCTCCAGCACCTGGATCTTTGACGCGTCGTATTCCTGTGTAACTTTCTCGTTGAGTTCAGCCATTCTTTTTCTCCTGATCGCGCAGCCGCCGCGCCAGAACGGCGGTGTTCGGCTGCGTAAGATATACTTGATTGCCGGCGGTCAGCACGAAGGACTTCGGAATGTCCTCCGCGGCGGAGCGCAGGGTCCCCGCCTTTTCCGCGGCGGAGAGGAACCGTCTCGTGTGGACGGACCAGGTGGTGTTGTCGAGATCGAAGACGCCGATGAGCGTTTCCGTTTCGACGACGGCGTCGCCGCCAAGATAGAGGTACATGCTTACTCCTCCCGTCGGATGCTCCCGGCCCGCACGGCGAACACCCGCCCGCCCGTGCGGCGGCGGATGGTCCCGTCCTCGCAGCAGGAGATGAAGGTCTGCCCGCCGCCGATGCGGTTCAGGACGAACTCCTGCCGTCCGGCGTCCAGCTCGGAGAGCACGTCGTCCAGCAGCAGGACGGGATATTCCCCCGTCTCGTTTTTGAAGATCTCCCGCTCCGCGAGCTTCAGGGAGAGGGCGGCGGTCCGCGTCTGCCCCTGGGAGGCGAAGGTCCGGGCCGGGACGCCGTTGATGAGGATGTCGATGTCGTCCTTGTGGATGCCGGTGAGGCACTGGCCCGCGTCGAGCTCCGCCTGGCGGTGGCGCTCCTGGTGCTCGCAGATCTGGTAGTAGATCTCCTCCGCGGGGGCGTGGGGGTCCGTGACGGTGCTGACCGTCCGGTAGGCGAGGGACAGGCGCTCGCTGCCGCCGGAGAAATCCCGGTGGATGGGCGCGGCGAGCTCCCCGAGGCGGTCCACGAAGGACGCGCGGTAGCGCAGGATGGACGCGGAGCAGCGGGCCAGGCCGTCGGAAAACTCGTCCAGCGTGTCGAGGAGGCGGGGCTTTTCCCGCCAGTCCTTCAAAATGCGGGTCTTGTTCTCGTACAGGCGGTTGTAGTCCGTGAGAAGCTGGGCGTACCGGCTGCGGAGCTGGGGGATGGCGGCGTCCATGAGCCGCCGCCGGGCGGCGGCGCCTTCTTTTATCAGGTACAGGTCGTCCGGGGAGAACAGCACGGCCCGCAGCACGCCGGAGAGCTCCGCCGACGTCTTTTTCGCGCCGTTCACCGTGACGGTCCGGCGCTGGCCCCGGCGGAAGAGGAGGCGGATGGTCTGCTCCCGGCCGTCGGAGTCCACGTCCGCGAGAATGGAGGCCCAGTCGCAGCCGAAGCCGATGAGCTCCCGGTCGAAGCGGGTGCGGAAGCTGTGGGCGCCGGTGAGGAGGTACACGGCCTCGAGGAGGTTCGTCTTGCCCTGGGCGTTCTCCCCCCGGAGGATGTTCACCCCGGGCGAAAACTCCGCGGTCTCCTCGTCGTAGTTGCGGAAGCCGCTCAAGGCGATGCGGTCAATTCTCATACTAGTTCTCGGAAAGGCTGGTTACCGGGCGCAAAAAGGTCCGACAACAGAGCCTTTGGTGCGGATAGATCATGCGTCCGCCCGGAGGCGCACGGGCAGGATCATGTAGGAGAAGCTGTCCCCGCCGTCCGCCGGCAGCAGCACGCAGGGGGAGGACGAGGTGTTCAGCCCGATGTGCAGCGCGTCGGTAGGCGCGGCCTTCAGGGCGTCCAGCAGGTAGCGGTTGTTGAAGCCGATGACGAGCTCCGAGCCGCCGGTCACCTTCGCGGGGCACTGGTCCTCGGCGCGGCCCCGGCCGGTCTGGCAGCTGAGCTCGATGCCGCCGTCCCGGATGCGGACCCGTAGGGGGTGCTTCGTCTTTTCGTCGATGACGAGGGACACGCGGCTGACGACCTGGGCGAGGTCGTCGCGGTTGACCTCCGCCACGGAGCCGAAGTCGGAGGGGATGCTCTTCTGGTAGTTGAGGAACTCGCCCTCCAGGCGGCGGGAGACGAGGACCGTGTCCCCGATGCCGAAGGAGATGTGCTTCGAGCCGACGGTGATGTCCACCTTGTCGTCGGTGTCGGCGCAGAGCTTCTCCACGTCGCTGAGGGCGGCGCCCGGCACGATGAAGGAGCAGTTCTCCACGTCCCCGGCCTCCACCTTCTCCCGGCGCAGGGCCAGGCGGTAGCCGTCCACGGAGACGATGACGAGGGTGTCGTCCTTCACCTCGAAGAGGGAGCCCGTGTATACCGGGCGGCTCTCGTTGTCGCTGACGGCGAAGATGGTCTGGCGGATCATCCGGCTGAGAAGGCCCTGGGGCAGGGAGATGGCGTTCTGCCGGTCCACGGCGGGCAGCTCGGGATACTCCGAGGCGTCCGAGCCGAGGATGGAGAAGTCCGACGCGCCGCAGGTGATGGAGGTGTTCATGCCGCTCTTGACCTCCACGGTGACGATGCCGTCCGGCAGGCTGCGGACGATCTCGCCGAACAGGCGGGCGCTCAGCACGATGGCACCGGTCTCCGATATGTCCGCGGGCAGGGAGGTGTAGATGCCTTTTTTGAGGTCGTAGCCCGTGATGCGGACGTCGTGACCGGCCTCCACGAGCAGGCCCTCCAGGGCGGGGATGGGGCTCTTGGCCGCGGCGCAGCGGGCGGCGGTCTGTATGGCCTGCAGGAGCAGGTCGCGTTCGCAGGTGAATTTCATAGTAGTAGTTCCTCCGTTTTCGGTCAATCCAGATAGATAGAAAGAAAGATTCTTTTTAGTAGACGTAGTAGTAGGGAATTTTTCTGTGGAAAACCCGGAAAAAGCCGCCTGCCGCGGGGAAAGACGCTGTGGAGAAAACTGTGGAAGAAAAACGCGGTTTTCCACAGGCTCTTCCGGGCGGCGTCTGTCCACAGGGGGATTCCGAACAATGTTGAGAAATCTGCGGAAAATCAGCGGTCGTTCTGGAAGTTGATGTTCGAGGTGATGTCCCGGATGGTGGCGGCCATGGCGGGGTCGGTTTTTATGAGGTCCTCGATCTTGCGGATGGAGGTGATGACGGTGGAGTGATTGCGTCCGTCGAACTCCCGGCCGATGTCCTCGAGGGAGAGGCCCGTCAGCGTGCGGATGAGGTACATGGCCACGTGCCGCGCCATGGAGGTGGTCTTCGAGCGGCGCTGGCCGCGGATCTCGGCGGGATCGATGTCGTAGTAGCGCCCCGTCTCCGTGATGATGACGTCGGGCTTCGGGATGTATACGCCGTCGCGGACGACGTTTTCGATGGCCCGGTCCACCGTGGCGGTGGTGATGGGGCCGTCGATCTGGCTGAGGGCCGTGAGCTTGTTCACGACGCCCTCGATCTGGCGGATGTTCTCGGTGATCTTCTCCGCGATGTAGGCGACGACCTCGTCCGACAGGAGCAGGCCGCGGCCCTGGGCCTTGGCCCGGATGATGGCCATGCGGGTCTCGATGTCGGGAGGCTGGATGTCCACGATGAGGCCGGATTCGAAGCGGGTGATGAGCCGGTCGTCCATGGAGGCGTGCTCCATCGGCGGACGGTCGGAGGTCAGGACGATCTGGTGCCCGGCCTGGTGGAGCGTCTCGTAGGTGTGGAAGAACTCCACCTGGGTGCGCTCGAGCCCGGCGAGGAACTGGATGTCGTCCACGAGGAAGAGGTCTGCGTGCCGGTATTTCTGGCGGAATTCCTCGGTGGTGTTCTCCCGGATGGCCTTGACGTTCTCGTTGATGAAGTCGTCGCCCTTGACGTAGACGATCTTTACCCCGGGATCCCGCTCGCGGATGGCCTGGCCGATGGCGAGGAGCAGATGGGTCTTGCCGAGGCCGGAGTTGCCGTAGATGAACAGGGGGTTGTAGGCCTTGCCGGGATTGTTCGCCACCGCGACGGCCGCGCCGTGGGCGAGCTTGTTGGACTGGCCGACGATGAAGCGGTCGAAGGTGTAGGCCAGGGCCTCGGGCAGGGCGTCGTCCGTGGCGTGGCGCTCCTTATAGTCCGCGACCTCGTCCCCCACCAGAAGGACGAGCTCCATGTCGCAGGCAAAGAGGTCGGAGAGGGTCTGGCGGATGGTGGGCTCGAAGCGCTGGCGGATGATGTTGCGCTTGAAGTCCGTGGAGGTCTGCAGCACGAAATGCCGGTCCCCCAGCTCGATGGGACGGCAGTCGGAGAACCAGGTGGTCAGCGCGGTGGAGGGCAGGCTCTCGCCGAGCTTGTCGAGGACCCTCTGCCAGATATCGTCAAGGGAATTCATGGATCGTCCTTCTCCTTCTATTAGATAAGGAATTCCTATTTAATATTATATGAACGATTCATTATACCACCGTGTCCTAAAATTTTCAACACTTAATTATAATAATGTAGAGAAAAAACCGGAAAAAGCCCTTGCATCCAAAGCGGCGGTGCATTAAAATATGGGCACTGAGGTAACGAATGTGAAAGCACTGACCCTGGCGATCCTGCAAAACAAAAACCTGGCTCCCCTCCCCGGCGCTGTCGAGGGGGGCGCTTTGCCTGCCCTGGTGTCGGGACTCGGCCCCGTCCACCGGGCGCATCTCGCGGCGGCCCTGCGCGCATCTGCGGGGCGGCCGCTCATCGTCGTGTCCCCGGACGAGACCGCCGCCGAGGCCATGGCGGGGGACCTGCGCTCGTTCCTGGGGGAGGAGGTCCCCGTCGTCGGCACCCGGGAGTTCGTGTTTTACCGCACGGAGGGCGTGTCCCGTCCGGCGGAGCAGCGCCGACTCGGCGCGCTGGACGCCCTCCGGGAGGGGGCCTGTTCCGCGGCGGTGGTCACGGCCGCGGCCCTGACCCAGCGGGCCATCCCGCCGGAGCCCGCCTCCCGGGCGTGCTTCACGCTCCGTCCCGGACAGACGATGGCCCCGGAGGATGTCATCGACGCGCTTCTGCGCTCCGGCTATCGCTCCGCCGACCAGGTGGAGGGTCCGGGGCAGTTTGCCCATCGCGGCGGCATCCTGGACGTCTGGTCCGCGGGCGCGGAGGCTCCGGCGCGGCTGGATTTCTTTGGGGACGAGATCGACACCGTCCACGCCTTCGACGCGTCCAGCCAGCGCCGCACGGAGGAATTGAGAAGCCTCCGCATCCTGCCGGGGGCGGAGACCCTGCCCTCCCTCATGACCGGGGGCGTGAACGCCCTCATCGCGGCGCTGAAGGACATGCACCGGCGGCTGAACCGGGTGGCGACGAAGTTCGACGCCGAAAAGCTGCGGGAAAACCTCCGCCTGGACATCGAGACCCTGGAGGCGGGTCTTGACCTCTCGGCCGCGGACCGGTACATGGCCCTCGTCTATCCCGAGATGGCGACGGTCTGGGATCATTTCCCGGGAAATGCCCTGGTTGTCCTCGACCAGCCCGGCAAATGCGCCGAGCGGGCCAAGAGCTGGCTGCGCCAGGCGGGGGAAGACCTGCGCCTTCTCGTGGAGGGGGGCGTCCTCTCCGGGCGTCTCGCGGAGTTTTATCTGCCGTGGGAGGCCGCCGTCGGGCGCCTGGAAGAGAACCCCGTGGTGATGGCGGACGCCTTCACGGTGGGGCAGTATCCCCTGGAGCCGCGGTCCGTGATGGCGGTCACGGCGAAGCAGCTGCCGTCCTACGCCGGCAGCGCCGAGGCCGCGGCGGCAGACGTGAAGCACTGGGTCTCGGAGCAGTACGCCTGCGTCGTCCTCGCCTCGGACAAGCGCCGTGCGGAGGCTCTGCGGGAGCTCCTGCGGGAGAAGGCGGGGGTGAACCCCTACCTCGACACCCGCCTGTCCGCCCTGCCGGGGCCCGGCCAGTGCGTTGTCTCCGTGGGGCGGCTGTCCGCGGGCATGGAGTATCCCCAGCAGCGTCTCGCCGTGCTGACGGACACCCAGCTCGTGAAGTCCGGCCTGCGGACGGCCCGGCGCAAGCGCGCCCTGCCCGCCGGAGCCCGCATCGGCTCCTACGAGGACCTCAGCGTCGGCGATCTCGTCGTCCACGAGACCCACGGCATCGGGCGCTTCGCGGGCATCTTCCGCATGCCGGTGGACGGCGTGGAAAAGGACTATGTGAAGATCTGCTACGCCGGGACGGACAGCCTGTACGTCCCCGCGACCCAGCTCGATCTCGTGACGAAATACATCGGCGCGGGGGAGGACGCCCCCGTGAAGCTGTCGCGCCTCGGCGGCGCGGACTGGACCCGCGCCCGGACCCGGGCCAAGGCCGCCGCCAAAAAGATGGCCGGGGAGCTCATCCGGCTCTACGCCCAGCGCCAGCAGGCCCCCGGCCACGCCTTCGCCAAGGATTCTCCCTGGCAGACGGAGTTCGAGGACGGCTTCGAGTACACCGAGACGGAGGATCAGCTCCGCTGCATCCGGGAGATCAAGGCGGATATGGAGCGGCCCATCCCCATGGACCGCCTGCTCTGCGGGGACGTGGGGTACGGCAAGACGGAGGTCGCCCTGCGGGCCGTGATGAAGTGCGTGCTGGACGGATGGCAAGCCGCCATCCTCGTGCCCACGACCGTCCTCGCCCGGCAGCATTATCAGACCGCCGTCAGCCGGTTCTTCGGCTTCCCCGTCCGCATCGCGAGCCTGTCCCGTTTCACGACGCCGGCCCAGCAGAAGCACATCCTGGCGGAGCTCGCCTCCGGGGAGTGCGACATCGTCGTCGGCACCCACAAGCTGCTGCAGAAGGACGTGCGGTTCAAAAAGCTCGGCCTTCTCGTGGTGGACGAGGAGCAGCGCTTCGGCGTCAGCCACAAGGAGCACATCAAGGAGCTCGCCGCGAACGTGGACGTGCTGACCCTCTCCGCGACGCCCATCCCCCGCACGCTGAACATGGCCCTCTCCGGCATCCGGGACATGTCCACCCTCGAGGAGCCGCCCCAGGACCGTCTGCCGGTGCAGACCTATGTCATGGAGCACGACTGGGACGTGCTGGGCGACGCCATCCGCCGGGAGCTTGCCCGGGGCGGCCAGGTGTATTACCTCCACAACCGGGTGGATTCCATCGAGCGCACCGCCGCCCGGCTCCAGAAGCTGCTGCCGGAGGTGAGCCTGGACGTGGCCCACGGGCGCATGAACGAGCGGGAGCTGTCCGCCGTCATGGACCGGGTCGCCCAGGGGGAGACGCAGGTCCTCGTCTGCACCACCATCATCGAGACGGGCATCGACATCCCGAACGTAAACACCCTCATCATTGAGGACGCGGATAAGCTCGGTCTTGCCCAGCTCCACCAGATCCGCGGCCGCGTCGGGCGGTCGTCCAGACGGGCCAGCGCGTATCTGACCTACCGGAAGGACAAGGTCCTCACGGAGATCGCGGAAAAGCGCCTCGAGGCCATCCGGGAGTTCGCGGAGTTCAACTCCGGCTTCCGCATCGCCATGCGGGACCTGGAGATCCGCGGCGCGGGCAATCTCCTGGGGGCCGAGCAGTCGGGCCACCTCATCGACGTGGGCTACGATATGTACCTGAAGCTCCTGGAGGAGGCCGTCCGGGAGGAGCGCGGCGAGGCGCCTCCCGTCCGCACGGACTGCGCGGCGGATCTCGCCGTCAGCGCCAGCATCCCGGAGAGCTACATCCGCAGCGCGGAGCAGCGCATGGACGTGTACCGCCGCGTGGCCCTCATCCGCACCGAGGCGGAGGCGGACGACCTCATGGACGAGCTTTCCGACCGCTTCGGCGAGCTGCCGCCCAGCGTCTACAGCCTCGTGCAGGTGGCGCTCCTGCGGGGCGAGGCGTCCCGCGCGGGCATCACGGACATCACGCAGAAGGGCGGCTCCGTGCGCTTCGTGTTCGCGGCCTTCGATTTCGAGCGGATCAGCGCCCTGTACGCCATGGACGCCTGGAAGGGACGGGTGAAGGTGGAGGCCGGCGGCAGCCCCGCCGTGGCCCTGCGGCTGGTGTCCCGCCGCCGCATCCTGGAGGAGGCGCAGAGCTTCGTCCGGGACTATGAAAAGCTCCGAAAAGAAGAATGAAGCATGACCGGGAGGAAAAACCTCCCGGTCATACGATTTTCCGCAGCCGTCCGACGAGCCACAGGAGCGGCAGACCGCCCCAGACGAACAGGTCCATCAGAAGCGGCGCGAGCCGGTCCGTCCACAGCCGGAAGACCTCCGAGCTCGGCGACACGAGCGCCGCGCAGCCCCCGGCCAGGGCCGCGCCCACCCACAGCAGCCACCGCCCCCGGCGCAGGGACCGGAGCGGCCCGTCGCCCTCCGGCACGGGCAGGGCAAATACCGTCCGCCACGCCTCGTTTCCGCAGCGCAGGAGCAGCGTGCACAGCAGCAGGTCGGAGAATACCCAGAGGGCGATGACGGCGGCCTCAAAGCGCTGCGCCGCGCCGAACAGGGTGATATCCCGCAGCATGGTGAAGAAGGGATAGGACAGGCGGGTCGTGAGGCCCGCGCCGAAGGAGCCGACGGTCGTGAGGCAGAGGGCCGACGCCGTCAAAAGATAGCACAGGAGCAGGGAAGCCAGGTCCCGCCCCGGCCGGGAGGACGGCTCCGCATACCCCGCGAGGAAGGAAAACAGCGCCGCCGCGCCCCCCACCGTGGCCGCGGGCAGCGCGCCCAGCAGCACGTCCCTCGGGCGCACGTCCCGCAGGGGAAAGAGGTTTTCCGGGTCCAGGTCCCGCAGCGCCAGCAGGAACATCAGAAGGAGCACCCCGAGCAGGAGCCCCCGCAGCACCGCGCCGGTCCGGGCCAGCCCCCGCACCGTGCCCAGGGAGGCCAGCAGGCTCAGGGCCAGCATCGCGAGGATAAACGGTTCCGGCCCGCTGTGGGGATACGCCGCGGCGGCCAGGCGCTCTGCCCCGCCCCGCAGCACGAAGCCCGCGTACAGGAAGGACCACCCGCCGTAGAGAACGAGCAGCGCCCGTCCGAGCACCGGCCCGAACACCCGGAGAAACAGCGGAGCAAGCCCCTCCCCCGGCGCGAGCGCCCGGCACAGGGAGCGCAGGAGCAGCGCCAGCGCCAGGAGCGCCGGCGCCGCCGCGAACACGCTCAGCCAGGCTCCCCGCCCGGCCAGGGCCGCCGCGCCCCGGGGCAGCACCCGGATGAGGGGCGCCAGCAGCGCCGTGAAGGCCGCGGCCCGGGCCTGCCGCGGGGTCACGCGGTCGTCGCCCATGATCGTCTCACCTCAGCTCACAAGATCGTAGCCCCGGCCCACGTCCGCTTCCACGGTCACGGTCACGGGCAGCGCGGGAAACACCGCGTCCCAGTCCAGGGCCCGCGCGGCGCGCCGGTCCGGCGCGGAGGCCCGGACGGCGTCCTCCAGGCCAAGAAAGTCGCAGCCGAGCGCCTGGGACAGACCCACGGCCTCTGTGAGGCAGTCCGTCAGCGTCTGCGCCAGCCGGTCCGCCAGGGCGGTCCGGTCGTCCTCCGGCAGGCGCTCCACGATCCCCGCCCCCAGCTCACAGCGGAGGAGGAGACCCGTGAGGGAGCTTCCGGTCCAGAGGCCCTCGGCCTTTGCCTGACCGCCCAGGAGCTCCGCCTCGCTCCCGTCCAGGGGAACGTGGGTCCCGGCGGCGGAGCCGTCCAGCAGGGCCGCGCCCAGGGCCTCGCTTCGGGAGAGAAATACGGGCGGCTGCCCCTCCCGCAGCAGGGCGAGCCCCGCCGGGACGATGGCCGCGGCGTCGGGGTCCGAGAGCACGGTTCCCTCGGCAGGCAGGACCTCCACCGCGAGACACAGGGCCCAGCCGCGCTCCGCGAGGCCCGCCGCCGCCTGCCGCAGGGTGGGCGGCTCCCTGCCCCGGACCTTCTCCTCCCGTTCCAGGGCTCCCAGGGACTCCGCGGCGCTGATGCTCTCCCCCAGGGCGGCCTCCACCAGCGCGTCCGCCCGCCCCCGCACGATGAGAAGCGGCGTCTCCATCCGCATGGCCGGGCTGCGCTCCACCCAGTCCAGCGCCTGCAGAAGTCCGGTCCCGGCCATGTCCTCGCCCAGCAGGAGATAGCGGACGTGGGCGTAAAACAGCTCGTCCCGGGGCGACCAGTCCTGCAGGCGGTCCGCGGCGGCCTCGATGCCGGGCGCCGCCGCCCGCAGGGCCAGGGGCGGCTCGCTCTCGGGGCCCGTGCCGGTGCATACGCTCAGGGTCACCCTGCCGTCCCCGTCGGCGTCCAGGCCCGCCACCTGCACGGGCCGCAGGTGCTCCATGTCCCGGTGCCCGGAAAAAAGGGTCCCGCAGCCGCTCAGGCCGAGCGTCCACGCGAAACATATTATAATAAGGAGAGCCCGCTTCATGCGCGCCTCCGCCGGTTTTCGCCGGCCAGGGCCGGGTTGCGGAGCGTATCCCGCCAGAGCGGACGGCGCAGAAAGACGTTCCCCGCGGGCTCCCGTCCCGCCGGGACATAGGCCCGCCCGAAGCTCTCCAGGGAGCAGACCCGCCATAAAAGCAGCGCCGTCCCGAGCACGACGCCGAACATCCCCGCCGCGGCTCCGGCGCAGGTCAGCCCGAAGCGGCACAGCCGCAGGGCCGCGCTGAGGTCCTGGCAGGGCATGGTGTACCCCGCGATGCCCGAGAGCGCCACCACGATCACCGCGATGGGGCTGATGACCCGGGCCTCCACGGCGGACTGGCCGACGATGAGCGCGCCGATGATGCTGACGGTCTGCCCCACGGGCGCGGGCAGGCGCAGCCCCGCCTCCTGCAAGAGCTCGAAGGCCAGGAGCATCCCCAGGATCTCCGCCGTCGTGGAAAAGGGCACGGACTGCTTCGACGCGATGATGGACAGCAGCAGCTGGGGCGGCAGCATCTCGGCGTGGTACATGGACATGGCGACGTACAGCGCCGGCAGCAGCAGCGTCAGGCCGAGAGCCCCCCAGCGCAAAAGACGCAGGCAGGAGGCCGTGACGAAGTGCTGCGCGCCGTCCTCCGCCGTGCGGAAGAGGTCCGGCAGGGACGACGGCACCACGAAGGCCAGGGGCATCCCGTCCGCCAGGACCGCCGTGTGTCCCGCGAGCAGCGCCGCCGCGAGCCGGTCCGGCCGCTCCGTGTGCAGCACCTGGGGGAACATGGTTTTCGGCGCGTCGGAAAGCGCGCTGTCGAGCTCGTCCGGCAGCACGAGCCCGTCCACGTCCAGCGCCTCCAGACGGGCGAGCACCGCCCGCGGCACGTCCGGCGCGGCGATCCCGTCGAGATGCAGCACGCTCACCGCCGTCCGGCTCCGGCGGCCCACGACGGTCTCGGAAAGCTTCAGCTCCGGGGTCCGCAGCCGCGCCCGCACGAGGCCGGTGTTCACCCGCAGGACCTCCGTGAAGGAGTCCTTGCCGCCCTTGACGGTTTTTTCGATCTTCGGCTCCTGCACGTTCCGCCGCTGCGCCGTTTTCACCTGGAACAGGAAGGCCATGCCCTCGAACACCGCCGCGCAGTTCCCGAAGCTTACCGCCTCGCAGAGGTCCGACAGGTCCGTCACGACCCTTCGCTCGCAGCCGTGGACCGCGCCGGCGTTCAGGCGGTCCCGCACGTCCGCCGCGGTCCGGACCATGCCGAGGCGCTTCGGGTCGCTCAGAGGACGCAGGAACTGGTCCGATACCTCCCCGGCGTCCACCGTCCCGTCCATCCAGCATACGAAGATCCCCACGTCCGTGCCGCCCGCCGCGACGACCCGCGAAAGGAAATCTCCGCAGCCCTCGAAACGTTTTTGTACCGTTTCGGGGGAGATCGGCGGTTTTCCGGCGTCGGACGCGGCGCTCTCCCGACCTACATCTTGTGGCTGGAAACGCTTGAAAATCAACATGCTGATAGTATTCCCACCCCCTAAAATTTCATAATAAAATTTTTAGAAATTTGCGAAAAAAAGTGTTGACATTTCGATTTCCCGGTGTTACTATAGCAAAGCGCTCGCGAGAGCGGCCCCGAAAAGGGCGGCGACCGGAAGCGCGGTGTACCTTGTAAATTAAACAATGTAAGAACAGCTTATGCAAATAAGCACCAGCAGAAGAGGGTTCTTTGGACTGTCGAAAGA
>CAJOIG010000021.1 GCA_905234575.1 uncultured Oscillospiraceae bacterium | reverse complement strand
AACGGAAAAAACGGGGGAATCTCCGCCGCCCTTCGATCAGCCGAACAGGCACAGCGCGAGCCCGTACAGCACGCTCGCCCCGACGCCGTAGGCGATCACGGGTCCCACGATGGAAAACAGCGTGGCGGCGACGCCCAGGATCGCGCCCTCGGAGCGGTGCTCCACCGCGGGGGACGCCATGGCATTCGCGAAGCCCGTGATCGGCACGAGCGTCCCCGCCCCGGCAAACCGCGCGAGCCGGTCGTACACGTTCAGGCCCGTCAGCAGGACCGAGAGAAAAATGAGCGTGACGCTCACGGCGGTGGCAGACGCCTCCGGGTCCAGGCCGACAAGCTCCGTATACAGCAGCGACAGCGCCTCGCCGAGACAGCAAATGAGCCCGCCGACGACAGATCCCCCGCCACCGGAGAGCGCGGCGAGCGCTCGGCCACGAGACGCCCGTATTCCTCATTGGACAGCTTCATAAAAAATCACCTGTGTCCAGTATGCGGCACAGGTGGTGATTCTATACGCGGATGGCTCCGTTTTCCGTGGTTCAGTTTTCCACGGTAAGGTTGTCGATGCCGTGGGCCTCGAATTCCTGGTAATACTCCTCCATGCGGTCGCTGAGCTCGTTCTCGTCGTCCGCGGCGATGCCCTCGCCCTCCATGTCCCGGCGGGCCAGCTCCTCCGCCAGGATGTCGAAGAAGACCGCGTCCTCGTAGTCCGCGATGGCCTCGTGGATGCCGCCCTCGCGATACGCCTTGGAGGGGAAGATCCGCCCCTGCCAGGTGTCCATCAGCGCGTCCATACCCACCCGCGGGCAGAGGGCGAAGAGCTTCTCCAGAACGTCGTCGTAGTCCTCGAAGCGGTCGTCGCCCCGGGCGGAGTTGAGGATCCAGTCCCCGATATACACAAGGTCCAGCAGACGCCGGAATTCCTTTTCGCTGAGCTCTATGGTCATGAGCCGCTCACCTCCCAGTATCAGTATAGCGGTACCACGCCGGCGGCGTGAGGAAAGAAACCATTTCCATCGACGCCAGTATACCACATTTCATGCAGGTTGCCTATCATTTTTTCCTTGTTTTAACCGTCGTTTTATTATATGATAGGGAGTATGAAAATGAAAGATGCAATTATTTCCATCTTCGGCACCCAGAACGACGCTTCCGGAGGCAAGGACTCCGTGGAGCTCGTCACCGCCGGACAGTATGGATTTGAAAACGGCGAGAGCCGTTTCACCTACGAGGAGAGCGACCTTACGGGTCTCAACGGGACCCGCACCACCTTCACCATCAGCCCCATGGGCGTCGTGCTGCGCCGGGAGGGGAGCCTCAACTCCGAGATGGTGTTCGAGCAGGGGCGGAAAAACTTCTTCCTGTACGAGACCCCCTACGGCAGCGCCACCATGGGCGTGGACACCCGCCGCATCGACACGAGCCTCGGCGAGCACGGCGGCGACCTGGAGCTCGACTACGATGTCGACTTCAACCACACCCCCATGGGCCGCAACACCTTCAGAATCAACGTAAGAGAGAACGAGCATGGCTGATCTGATCGAACAGGCAAAGAATAACGTCGACGCGCTGATTAAGGCAGCCGTCCCCGCACTGGCGGATTCCGCCGGCTCCGTCAGCATTCCCAAAAACAACCAGAACGGCGACTTCGCCGCGAACCACGCCATGGCCGGCGCCAAGGCGCTCCATGCCGCCCCCCGCAGGATCGCGGAGGACATCCTGGCTGGCCTGGACCTCGCCGGCACCTGGTTCACAGCCGCCGAGGCCGCGGGGCCCGGCTTCCTGAACTTCCGCCTCGGCGACGGCTGGTACCGCGACGTACTGGCCGCGGTCTTCGCGGAAGGCGACGATTACGGCCGCGCCGACACCCGCAACGGCAAGCGCGTCATGGTGGAATTCGTCTCCGCGAACCCCACCGGCCCCATGACCATCGGCAACGCCCGCGGCGGCGTCCTGGGCGACACCATGGCCGCCGTGCTGGACTGGTCCGGCTGGGACGTGTGGCGCGAGTTCTATGTGAACAACGCCGGGCATCAGGTTGAGCTCTTCGGCCGCTCCGTGGAAGCCCGGTATCTGCAGCTCCTCCTCGGCGAGGACGCGGTGGAGTTCCCCGACAACGGCTACCACGGCGACGACATCCGTGCCCTGGCGCAGGAGCTCGTGGACGCCGACGGCGACAAATACCTCTCCATGCCCTCCGCCGACCGGCAGAAGGCCTTTATCGCCTACGGCATCCCCCGGAACATCGAGCGGATGCGCGTCGATCTCGAGCGCTACCGCATCACCTTCGACCGCTGGTTCCTCGAGACGGAGCTGCACGACTCCGGCTACGTCGCCCAGACCGTCGACCTGCTGGACAAGGCCGGTCACCTCTACGAGAAGGACGGTCAGCTCTGGCTCCGCAACACCGACTTCGGCGCGGACAAGGACGAGTGCATGCGCCGGGCGGACGGGACCTGGACCTACTATGCCGTGGACATCGCCTACCACCGCAACAAATTCGTCGAGCGCGGCTTTGACCGAGTGATCGACGTCTGGGGTGCGGATCACCACGGCCACGCCATTCGCTTCGGCGCCACCATGACCTGCCCGGAGCTCGGCCTCGAGGGGCGGGCCCTGGAGTTCCTCATCATGCAGATGGTCCGTCTGACCCGCGGCGGCGAGACCATCAAGGTCTCGAAGCGCACCGGCAAGGCCCTCACCCTCGCGGACCTCATGGACGAGATCGGCCCGGACCCCTGCCGATTCTTCTTCAACGCCAAGCCCGACAGCCACCTGGAGTTCGACCTGGATCTCGCCGTCCGCCAGGACAGCGAAAACCCGGTCTACTACGTCCAGTACGCCCACGCCCGCATCTGCTCCCTCCTGCGTACCCTCGCGGAGGACGGGCTCACCGTGCCCGCAAAGGCGGACGCATCCCTCCTCACCGCCGAGCAGGAGCGCGACCTCATCAAAGCCATCGCCTCCTTCCCCGGTGAGATCCGCATGGCGGCGGAGGACCTCGATCCCTCCCGCATCAACCGCTATGCCACGGAGCTCGCCTCCCGGTTCCACAAGTTTTACAACGCCTGCCGCATCCGCGGCGAGGAAAAAACCGTGGCCGAGGCCCGGCTCGCCCTGGCCGGCGCCACGCAGATCGTTCTGCGGAACGCCCTTCGCCTTCTCGGCGTCACGGCGCCGGAGAGCATGTGACAGATACCATCCCCCCGACAGAGTCGGGGGGATATTTCTATGCTTTACAGTTTTTTCCACCCTCTGATTTTTGTTAATAAAATGCCGCTCATTTAATAAAAAAACAATGGTAAAAATCGCTGAATAGATGCTCATATTTTTTCCATATTTACCATTGACAGGTTTACACATCTATGGTAATGTGTGTGAAGTATTAATATATTTATGTTTCAAACTGGAGGATCCCCCATGAAATCGACCGGCATCGTGCGAAAGGTAGACGAACTCGGCCGTATCGTCTTACCGATCGAGCTGCGGAGAACGCTGGATATTGCAGAGCGAGATGCCCTGGAGATCTTCGTTTCCGAGGATACCATCATGCTGAAGAAATATCAGCCTGCCTGCATCTTCTGCGACAGCTCCAAGAACATCATCAACTACAAAGGAAAGAACGTCTGCGCTGCCTGCGCTTCCGCACTCGGAAAGAAGTGATCCTTCTTTTTCCCGTCAACAAAAATCCCGGGACCGTTTCTTCGGTCCCGGGGTTTTCGTTTTTTCAGCGCTCGTCAGATCAGCTCGATGACGGCCATCTCCGCGGCGTCGCCGCGGCGGGTGCCGGTGCGGGTGATCCGGGTATAGCCGCCGTCACGGTCGGCATACTTGGGAGCCAGCTCGTCGAAGACCTTCTTCGCCACGTCCTCGCGGGTGATGAAGCGCAGCGCCAGACGATAGTTCGCGAGGCCCTTCTTCTTGCCGAGGGTGATCATCTTCTCCGCGAGAGGACGGATCTCCTTCGCGCGGGTGACCGTGGTCTCCATGCGGCCGGTATCCAGCAGGTCCGTGACCTGCTGACGAAGCATGGCCATGCGAGCCGCCGTCGGCTTGCCGAGCTTGCGTGTTCCGGGCATTATCGTTTACCTCCAAAAGTGAGTTTCGGTTGTCAGCGGGATCACTTGCCGTCGTCGTCGCTGGCGAGGGAAAGGCCCATCATGGCCAGCTTCTGGATGACTTCCTCCAGCGACTTGCGGCCCAGATTACGGACTTTGATCATCTCGTCCTGCGTCTTGGAGACAAGGTCTTCCACTGTGTTGATGTTCGCGCGTTTCAGGCAGTTGAAGCTGCGGACCGAGAGGTCGAGCTCCTCGATCGTCATCTCCATGATCTTATCCTTGACGGCCTCCGTCTTCTCGACCACGGTGGACGCCGTGCTCAGGCTCTGGCTCAGATCCATGAACAGGGTGAAGTGGTCGCAAAGGATCTTCGCGCCGAGGGACACAGCATCCCGCGGGGAGATGGTCTTGTCCGTCCAGACCTCGAGGGTCAGCTTGTCGTAGTCCGTCTGGTTGCCAACACGGGTGTTCTCGACGGAATAGTTGACCTTGAGGACCGGGGTATAGATGGAGTCGATGGGGATGACGCCCGCCACCACCTGGGCAGGCTTATTCTTATCGGCAGGGACATAGCCGCGTCCGTGAGCGATGGTGAGCTCCATGGAAAGGGACGCATCGGGACCCAGGGTGGCGATGTGCAGGTCGGGGTTCAGGACCTCGACCTCCGCGTCGGCCTTGATGTCGCCGGCAGTGACCTCGCCCTCGCCGGATGCCTCGATGTATACGGTCTTGGTCCCCTCGCTGTGCAGGCGGGCGATCAGGCCTTTGAGATTCAGGATGATCTCGGGCACGTCCTCTTTGACGCCGGGGACCGTGGAGAACTCATGCTGGACACCGGCGATCTTCACGGTGGTCACCGCGGTGCCGGGCAGAGAGCTGAGCAGGACACGGCGCAGAGAGTTTCCGAGGGTGGTGCCGTAGCCGCGCTCCAGCGGCTCCACGACGAACTTGCCGTAGCTTTCGTCTGCCGGGCTTTCCACACACTCGATGCGGGGTTTCTCGATCTCTATCATGTGTTCATACCCTCCTTCATAATGTTCGCTAGATAGCGGGTCGCGTTAAACAGCTTACCAAATGTGAGGGTCTTACTTAGAGTAGAGCTCGACGATAAGATGATCCTCGACCTCAAAGTCGATGTCGTCACGCGCAGGCAGGGCGACGACCTTGCCCAGGAGATTGTTCTTGTCGCGCTCGAGCCACTTCGGGGTGGTGACGAACGCATCCTCTTCCTTCATGGCCTTGAAGCGGGCGGAGCTCGCGCTCTTCTCGCTGACGGCGATCACGTCGCCCACGCGGACCTGATAGGAGGGGATGTCCACGCGCTTGCCGTTCACGGTGTAGTGGCCGTGGTTGACAAGCTGGCGGGCCTCACGGCGGGTGGAGGCCAGGCCCAGACGGAAGACGACGTTGTCGAGACGGCGCTCCACGAGGGACATCAGGTTGTCGCCGGTCTTGCCGGCCATCTTCTCGGCCTTCTCGTAGTAGGCGCGGAACTGCTTCTCCAGCACGCCGTAAACGAACTTGACCTTCTGCTTCTCATTGAGCTGCAGGGCATACTCGGACTTCTTGGTGCGGCGCTGACCGCCGGGGTTGCGGTTCGAGATGTTGGACTTGGCCTTGCCGGTATAGCCCATGACCGCGGGGGAGATGCCGAGCGTGCGGCAGCGCTTGAGGACGGGCTGCATATTTTTTGCCATAATACTTCTTCCTCCCTAAATCAAACGCGGCGGCGCTTGGGCGGACGGCATCCGTTGTGGGGGATGGGCGTCACGTCTTTGATCATGGTGACCTCGAGCCCGGCGGTCTGCAGGGCGCGGATGGCCGCCTCGCGGCCGCTGCCGGGACCCTTGACGAAGACTTCCACCGTCTTCAGGCCGTGCTCCATGGCGGCGCGGGCCGCGGTCTCCGCGGCGGTAGCGGCCGCGAACGGGGTGGACTTGCGGCTGCCGCGGAAGCCCATGCCGCCCGAGGACGCCCAGCTCAGGGCGTTGCCCTGGGTGTCGGTCACGGTGACCATGGTGTTGTTGAAGGAAGAGCTGATATGGACCTGGCCCTTCTCGATGTTCTTGCGTTCTCTGCGGCGGGTACGGACTTTCTTACCCTTCTGAGCAGTTGCCATAAAGCGATCCCTCCCTTACTTCTTCTTGTTGGCGATGGTGCGCTTCGGGCCCTTGCGGGTGCGCGCATTCGTCTTGGTGCGCTGGCCGCGGACGGGCAGGCCCTTGCGGTGGCGCGTGCCGCGGTAGCAGCCGATCTCCATGAGGCGCTTGAGGTCCATGCCGTTCTGACGGCGAAGGTCGCCCTCGACGATGCAGTGCGCGCCGATGTAGTCGCGCAGCTTGGTCTCGTCCGCCTCGCTGAGGTCCTTGACACGGGTGTCGGGGTTGACACCGGTCGCTTCGAGTATTTTCTTCGCGGAAGTCCTGCCGATACCGTAGACATAGGTCAGGCCTATCTCGATACGCTTGTCCTTGGGCAGGTCAACGCCAGAGATTCTTGCCATTTTTCGCAATCAATCCTTTCTTGGTGATAGGCGGTCAGCCTTGTCTCTGCTTGTGCTTCGGGTTCGGGCAGATAACCATGACCCGGCCATGGCGCTTAATGACCTTGCATTTCTCGCACATGGGCTTGACACTGGGCCTAACTTTCATGAGTTTGTAAGCCTCCCTTATCGTTTCTATGCTGTAAGCGGTTTGTTACTTCGTACGCCAGGTGATCCGGCCTCTTGTGAGGTCATAAGGTGACATCTGCACCGTGACCTTATCACCGGGAAGGATGCGGATGAAGTTCATACGAAGCTTGCCGGAGATGTGAGCGAGAATGGTGTGCCCGTTGCCGATGTCCACCTGGAACATGGTGTTGGGCAGGGACTCGACCACCGTGCCCTCCAGCTCGATAACGTCATCTTTCGCCAAGTTGTCTTTCCTCCTTCGCAGCGGCGCTCTGGGCCGCGAGTGCTAATGTCGTTCGGATCGCCTTGTCGGTCCCGGGGACTTTCGGCGTCCCGCGGAGCACGACGCGCGTGTGCTTTGGGCTTTTGCTTTTCGGAGCAGCGAGCCTCCGGGTCCGGCCGTCGCACAGGAGCAGACGTCCGTCCTGGGTCCTGCCGGTCACCACGAAGAGCTTTCCCCGGTCATGTCCCGCGAGGGACACGACGACGTCGTTCGTCGTTGGTTCAGGCATAGAGATCCTCCGCGTAGGTCAGAATCTCCGGCTCGCCGTCGGTGATGGCGATGGTGTTCTCGTAGTGGGCCGCGAGCTTTCCGTCCTTTGTGACGACCGTCCAGCCGTCCCGCAAGACCCGGACCTCCCACGTCCCCTGGGTCACCATCGGTTCCACCGCGATAGTCATGCCCTTGAGCAGTCTCGGTCCCCGTCCGGCGGAGCCGAAGTTCGGGACCTCGGGGGCCTCGTGCATGACGGAGCCGACTCCGTGGCCGACATATTCCCGCACGACGCCGAAGCCGTTTTTTTCAACGTATTCCTGGACGGCGTGGGATATGTCGCCGACGCGATTGCCGACGCGGGCCATCTTGATGCCCTCGAAAAAGCTCTGCCGGGTGACCTCGATGAGGCGCTTGGCCTCCTCGGACGCCGTGCCGGCCACATAGGTGCCGGCGCAGTCGCCCACAAAGCCCTTGTAGGTGGCTCCCACGTCCACGGAGACGATGTCGCCGTCCCGCAAAACGCGGTGGCCGGGGATGCCGTGGATCACTTCCTCATTGACGGAGAGGCAGACGCTGGCGGGATAGCCGCCGTACCCCAGGAATGTGGGGGTCGCTCCGCTCTTTTCAATGAAGCGGCGCACTTCTCGGTCGATCTGAGCAGTCGTGATGCCGGGGGTTACCATTTCCCGCGCCAAGGAGCGGGCAGCCGCGGTAATTCTTCCCGCCTGTCGCATGATCTCGATCTCCCGATCGGATTTGAGCGTGATCGAACTCATAATCCGAGCGCTTTCTCTATCTCAGCCGTGGTCGCCTCGATAGTAGGCTGGTTCTCCACGGTCTTGAGCTTTCCGCGTTCGCGATAAAACGCGATAAGGGGTTCGGTCTGCGCGTGGTAGGTGGCGAGCCGGGCCCGAACGGTCTCGGGGGCGTCGTCCTTGCGGATGACGAGGGGCTTGCCGCACACGTCGCACACGCCTTCCTGCCTGGGGGGATTGTTCACCACATGGAAGCTGGCGCCGCAGGCCTCGCAGGTCCGCCGGCCGCTCATGCGGTCCACGATGGTGTTGTCGTCCACCTCGATGTCCACGGCGTAGTCGATCTCGACGCCCTGGGCCTCCATAGCCTCGGCCTGGGGGATCGTGCGGGGCACGCCGTCCAGGATGTAGCCGTTCGCGCAGTCGGGTCCCGCGAGGGCCTCCGCGATGATGCCGATAATGACATCATCGGGGACCAGCGCGCCCGCGTCCATGAAGGACTTGGCCTGCAGGCCGATGGGCGTTCCGGCCTTGACGGCCGCCCGCAGGATATTGCCGGTGGAAATGGTGGGGATGTTCAGCTTCTTCGAGAGGATCTCCGCCTGGGTGCCTTTGCCGGCGCCCGGAGCTCCGAGCATGATCAGCTTCACGTCATCGTCCTCCTCAGTCCAGGAAGCCCTTGTAGTGACGCATCAGCATCTGGCTCTCGAGGGCCTGGACGGTCTCCAGCGCGACGCCGACCACGATGATGATCGAGGTGCCGCCCAGGGACAGGCCGACCTGCCGGGAGACGTTCGAATAAATGCTGATGATGTAGGGCACGGCGGCGATGATGCACAGATACAGGCTGCCGAACAGCGTGATCTTGTTGAGCACCTTCTGGATGAACTGGCTCGTCGGCTTGCCGGGACGGTAGCCGGGGATGAAGCCGCCGTTCTTGCGGAGGTTGTTGCTGATCTCGATGGGGTTGAACTGGATCGTCGCGTAGAAGTAGCCGAAGAAGACGATCAGCAGCGCGTAGAAGATGACGTAGGTCCAGGTGTTCGTCTGGGAGATATACCAGGCGAAAGTGCCCGGGGTCAGGTTGGAGCCCTTGACGAGCTGCACGACCGTGGCCGGGAGACTCACGATGGACTGGGCGAAGATGACGGGCATAACGCCGGACATGTTCACCTTCATGGGAAGGTGGGTGCTCTGGCCGCCGTACATCTTGCGTCCCACGACACGCTTCGAGTACTGCACCGGGATGCGGCGCTCGGCATCGTTCACGAAGACGATGAGGACGATCATCAGGACCGCGCCCAGCAGGAACAGGACGCCCTGCCACCAGCGGAGGGTGCCGGCGCTGATGTTCGAAACGGAGGTGATGACCGCGGTCGGGAACCGGCTGACGATGCTCGCAAACAGGATGATGGAGATGCCGTTGCCGATGCCGAACTCGGTGATCTGCTCGCCCAGCCACATGATGAGCGCGGAGCCGGCCGTGAAGGTCATGATGATGACGATGGCCGCCCAGACGCTCTGGCCGTCCGCGGTGAGAAGGCCGTTGTTGCGGATGAGCACAAAGTAGGCCCAGCCCTGGAGCAGGGCGATTCCCACGGTGACGTAGCGGGTGATGGAAGCGATCTTCTTCCGGCCTTCCTCTCCCTCATCCTTCTGCATACGCTCCAGGGCGGGGATGGCCACGCACAGGAGCTGCATGATGATGGAGGAGTTGATGTACGGCTGAATGCTCAGGGCGAAGATCGTCGCGGAGGAGAAGGCGCCGCCGGACATGACGTTATACAGGCCGAGGACGGTGTTCTCCAGGGAGCGGAAGTACTCCTGCAGGTAGGACACGTTCACGTACGGGACGGGAACGGCGTTGCCCACACGGTACATCAGCACGATGAACAGGGTGAAGAGGATCTTTTTGCGGATCTCCTCGATGCGCCAGGCGTTGGCGAAGGTTTTGAACATTTACACCACCTCAGCCTTTCCGCCTGCGGCCTCGATCTTCTCTTTGGCAGAAGCGGAAAAGGCCTTGGCACGCACCGTGAATTTCTTGGTGAGATCGCCGTTGCCCAGGATCTTGACGCCATACTCGCACTTGGAGAGCACGCCGGAGGCCAGCAGGGCCGCCGCGTCGATCTCCGCGCCGTCCTCAAAGCGGTCGTTGAGAACAGAGACGTTCACAGACTCGAGGGGTTTGGCGAAAATGTTGTTGAAGCCGCGCTTCGGGACACGGCGCGCCAGAGGCATCTGGCCGCCCTCGAAGCCGACGCGGACGCCGCCGCCGGAGCGGGCCTTCTGACCCTTGTGGCCGCGGCCGGCCGTCTTACCGTTGCCGGTGGCGTGGCCCCGGCCCTTGCGCCAGGCCTCCTTGCGGCTGCCGGGCGCGGGGGAAAGTTCATGAAGTTCCATTGGTTACCCCTCCTTATTCTTCCGTGACCTTGACAAGATAGCCGATCTGGGCGAGCTTGCCGCGGGTCTGGGGGTTGTCGGGCTGCACGGTCTTGTTGCCGATCTTATGCAGGCCCAGGGAAGCGGCGGTGGCAATGTGCTTGTCATGCCGGCCGTTCAGGCTCTTGACGAGCTCGATGGTGATCTTTTTCTCCATGATCTCGCCTCCTTAACCCAGGATGTCGGCGGGCGCCTTGCCGCGGACGGCGGCGACCTGCTGGGCATCGCGCAGGGAACGCAGGCCCTGCATCGTGGCGGCCACGACGTTGCCGGGGTTGTTGCTCCGCAGGCACTTCGCGCGGATGTCGGAGATGCCGGCGGCCTCCATGACAGCGCGGACGGCGCTGCCGGCGATGATGCCGGTACCGGGGGCGGCGGGCTTGAGCAGCACGCGGCCGGCGCCGAACTCGCCGATGACCTCATGGGGGATGGTGGTGCCGGACAGGGTCACGGTGGTCAGGTTCTTCTTCGCGTCCTCGAGGCCCTTGCGGATCGCCTCGGAGACCTCGTTCGCCTTACCGGTGCCGAAGCCGACGCGGCCCTTGCCGTCACCCACGACGCACAGAGCGGCGAAACGCATGATGCGGCCGCCCTTGACGGTCTTCGCGACACGGTTGAGGGAAACTACCTTCTCCACAAACTCAGGAGCTTCCTGCTCCTCGCGGTTGCGGCGGTTGCGGCGCTCGCCGCGGTCATTCTGATAAGCCATGTTCGTTTCCTCCTCCCGTCAGAATTTCAGGCCGCCCTCACGGGCGCCGTCGGCCAGCTCCTGGACGCGGCCATGATACACATAGCCTCCGCGGTCGAACACCACGGTGTCGATGCCCTTCGCCAGGGCGCGCTCCGCAACGAGCTTGCCCACAGCGCGGGCGCCCTCCTTGTTGGAGCCGGAGCCTTCGAAGCCCTTCTCGTTGGACGCGGCGGCCACGAGGGTCGTGCCGGCGACGTCGTCGATGATCTGGGCGTAAATATGCTTTTCACTGCGGAAGACGCACAGACGGGGGCGCTCAGCGGTACCCTTGACCTTGAAGCGCAGTCTGTAGTGACGTCTGTCACGCTTTGCTCTCGTATTGGGTCATTCAGCACACCTCCTCTTACTTCGCGCCGGTCTTGCCTTCCTTGCGGATGATGACCTCGTCAGCGTACTTGATGCCCTTGCCCTTGTAGGGTTCGGGAGGACGCTTGCCACGGATCTCAGCCGCAAACTGGCCGACCTTCTGTTTGTCAATACCCTTGACGATGATCTGGTTGGGGTTCGGCACCTCGGTCTGGACATCGTCCGTATCGGGGATGTTCACCGGGTGGCTGTAGCCAACGTTCAGGACAAGGTTCTTGCCTTCCTTGGAGGCGCGATAGCCGACGCCGTTGATCTCCAGGGTCTTCGTGAAGCCGTCGGTCACGCCGACGACCATGTTGTGGAGAAGGGTACGGGTCAGGCCGTGCAGAGAACGGTTCATAGCCTCGTCGTTCGGACGGGCCACAGTGACGGCAGCGCCGTCGACCTTGATGTCCATCACCGGGCTCAGGGTCTGGGTCAGCTCGCCCTTGGGGCCCTTGACGGTGACGACGTTCCCCTCGGCGACCTTCACTTCGACGCCGGCGGGGATGGCGATGGGAGCTCTACCAATTCTAGACATCTTCGCTCTCCTCCCTTACCACACGAACGCGAGGACTTCGCCGCCGACGTGGAGCTTGCGGGCTGTCGGTCATGACGCCCTTGGAGGTGGAGATGATGGCGA
The DNA here is from genome assembly GCA_905234575.1 of uncultured Oscillospiraceae bacterium. GTDB lineage: Bacteria > Bacillota > Clostridia > Oscillospirales > Oscillospiraceae > CAJOIG01. The sequence continues at coordinate 13,258 of CAJOIG010000021.1, read as the reverse complement.
TGCCCAGACCGCGCAGGACGCGGGGGAGCTCGTCAGCCCCGGCATAAACGCGCAGGCCGGGCTTCGACACGCGGCGCAGGCCCGTGATGGCCTTTTCCTTGCCGGGGAGGTACTTCAGGGTGATGCGGATGACGCCCTGGGTGCCGTCGTCGATCATCTGGAAGGACTTGATGTAGCCCTCGTTCAGAAGGATCTCGGCGATGGCCTTCTTCATTTTGGACGCGGGAACGTCCACGGTCTCATGCTTCGCCGTTCCGGCGTTGCGGATGCGGGTCAGCATATCTGCGATGGGGTCGGTGATTTGCACTTGGGGTTTCCTCCTTCATTCAGAGTTACCGCGTTTTGCGGTTTATCCCATGAGGTTCCGGGTCAATAACATCACTGTGATTGAGCTCGGCCTTTCATGGGGTTTTTACATGGTTCCATCCTGGACCGAGAAGTCGGCCCAGGATGATGTTTCCTGATTACCAGGAAGCCTTTCTCACACCGGGAATTTGACCTTTGTATGCCAGGTTGCGGAAGCAGATACGGCAGATGCCGTAGTCGCGCAGATAGGCGTGAGGACGGCCGCAGATCTTGCAGCGGTTGTACTTGCGGGTGGTGAACTTCGCAGGACGCTGCTGCTTGAGCTTCATAGAAGTTTTAGCCATGATCGTTCTCCTCCTTAACCAGCGAACGGAGCGCCCAGAAGACGCAGGAACTCGCGGGCTTCTTCGTCGGTGGCGGCGGTGGTGCAGATGGCGATGTTCATGCCGCGCAGCTTCTCGATCTTATCGTAGTCGATCTCCGGGAAGATGATCTGCTCCTTGAGGCCGAGGGAGTAGTTGCCGCGGCCGTCGAAGGCGTCCGCCGAGATGCCGCGGAAGTCGCGGACACGGGGCAGAGCCACGTTGAACAGGCGGTCCAGGAACTCCCACATGCGGTCCTGGCGAAGGGTGACCTTCACGCCGACCTTCATGCCTTCACGCAGCTTGAAGTTCGCGATGGACTTCTTCGCGGTGGTGGCGACGGCCTTCTGGCCGGTCAGGGCGGTGATCTCCTTGATGACGTTGTCCAGCGCCTTGGCGTTGTCCTTGCAGTCGCCGCAGCCGACGGACACGACGATCTTGTCGAGGCGGGGGATCTGCATGGAGGACTTGTACTGGAACTTCTGCATGAGGGCAGGAGCGACCTCGTTCAGATACATTTCTTTCATTCTGGTCATGGTGTCCTACCTCCTTACACTTCCGCGCCGCACTTCTTGCAGACGCGGACGCGGCTGCCGTCTTCCTTGACGGACTTGCCGACGCGGGTAGCCTTGCCGCACTTGGGGCAGACGAGCTGCACCTTGCTGACATAGATCGGGGTCTCCATCTTGATGATGCCGCCCTCCTCCTGCTGGTTCCGGGGCTTGCGGTGCTTGGAGGCGACGTTCACGCCGGCCACCGTGACCTTCATGCCCTTGGGATCCGCGGAGAGGACCTTCCCCTGCTTGCCCTTGTCCTTGCCGGACAGGACGACGACGGTATCGTCTTTACGAATCTTCATTCATCCGGCCTCCTTAAATTACTTCGGGAGCCAGGGACAGGATCTTCATGTAATCCTTGTCGCGGAGCTCGCGAGCGACCGGTCCAAAAATACGGGTGCCGGCGGGGTTGCCGTCCTCACGGATGAGGACCGCGGCGTTCTCGTCGAAGCGGACGTACGTTCCGTCGGCACGGCGGACGCCGCGGGCGGAGCGGACGATGACAGCCTTGACGACGTCGCCCTTCTTGACGGAACCGCCGGGAGCCGCCTTGCGCACGGAGGCCACGACGACGTCGCCGATGTTGCCGTACTTGCGCTTGGAGCCGCCCAGGACGCGGATCGTCTTGATCTCCTTGGCGCCGGTGTTGTCGGCGACCTTGAGATAGGTTTCAGCCTGGATCATTACGACGCCTCCTTACTTCGCTTTTTCGATGATCTCGACCACGCGCCAGCGCTTGTCCTTGGACAGGGGGCGGGTCTCCATCACACGGACGCGATCGCCGATGCCGCACTCATTGTTCTCGTCGTGCGCCTTCAGACGGTAGGTGCGTCCGATGATCTTCTTATAGGTCTTGTGAGCCACGCGGTCCTCGACGATGACGACGACGGTCTTGTCCATCTTGTCGGAGACGACCTTGCCCACACGGGTCTTACGGGAGGTAGTTCTCACTTCGCTCATCTCTTAAGCCTCCTTCTTCTCGCGGATAACGGTCTTGACGCGGGCGATGTCCCTGCGGGTCGCGGGGATCTTGAGGGGGTTGTCAAGATGATTGGTGGCGTGCTGCATGCGAAGCATGAACAGATCCTTCTTGAGATCAGCGAGCTTCTGCTCCAGCTCCTCCACGGAAAGGGAACGGATCTCTTCAGCCTTCATCTGCTTCGCCTCCAGTCTCCTCTGCCGCTTCACTCTCGCGGGCGATGAATTTCGTCTTGCAGGGCAGCTTGTGGCTGGCAAGGCGGATGGCCTCGCGCGCCGTGGCCTCGTCCACGCCGGCGATCTCGAAGAGAACGCGGCCGGGCTTGACGACGGCGACCCAGAACTCGGGGGAGCCCTTACCGGAGCCCATGCGGGTCTCCGCGGGCTTCTTGGTGACGGGCTTGTCGGGGAAGATCTTGATCCAGACCTTACCGCCGCGCTTCATGTAGCGGTTCATGGCGACACGGGCGGCCTCGATCTGGTTCGCAGTGATCCAGCAGGGCTCGGTGGCCACGATGCCGTAATCGCCGTAGGCGAGGAAGTTGCCCCTCGACGCCTTGCCGCGCATGCGGCCGCGCTGCACACGGCGATATTTCACACGTTTGGGCATCAGCATTATGCGTTGCCTCCTTCCTTGGGAGCGGGAGCCGCAGGACGGGCCGCGGGCGCCGGGCGGGTGCCCTGGGCGCGGTTGTCGCGGTTGTAGCCGCCCGGACGGCTGTCGCGGTTGTAGCCGCCGCCCTGACGATTGTCGCGGTTATAGCTGCCGCCCTGACGGTTGTCGCGGTTATCGCGGTTGTAGCCGCCGCGGCGATCGTTCCGGCGGTCGTTCCGGCGATCCCGGCGATCCCGGTCGTTCCGGCGGTTCATATCCATGACGCGCGGGGTGGTACGCAGGGAGGTCGTAAGGATCTCGCCCTTGTAGATCCACACCTTGACGCCGACGCGGCCGTAGGTGGTCGCAGCCTCCGCGAAGCCGTAGTCGATGTCGGCGCGGATGGTCTGCAGGGGGATGGTGCCCTCATGATAGGACTCGGTGCGGGCGATCTCGGCACCGCCGAGACGGCCGGCGCACATGACCTTGATGCCCTTCGCGCCCATACGCATGGCACGGCCGATGGCGTTCTTCATGGCGCGGCGGAAGCCGATGCGCTTCTCGAGCTGCGCGGCGATGTTCTCGGCCACGAGCTGGGCGTTGGTGTCCGGGGTGCGGACCTCAACGATGGAGAGAGCCACGGGCTTGCCGATCATCTTCTCGACCTCGAGGCGGATGCGCTCGATCTCCGCGCCGCCCTTGCCGATCACGACGCCGGGACGGGAGCAGTGGATGAAGATGCGGACCTTCGCGCTGTCGCGCTCGATCTCGATGGTGGGGATGCCGGCGGAATAGAGGGTCTTCTTGAGGAAATTGCGGATCTTGTAATCCTCGACGATCAGGTCGCCGACCTTATCGGCACGGGCATACCAGCGAGAATCCCAGTCCTTGATGACGCCCACGCGCATTCCGTGGGGATGAACTTTCTGTCCCATATTCTGCCTCCTCCCTTACTCTTTCTCGGCCACGCTCAGGGTGATGTGGCTCGTGCGCTTGTTGATGCGGTACATCCGGCCGTGGGCACGGGGCTGACCGCGCTTGAGGATGGGGCCCGCCGTGGCGAGGCACTCGGTAACCACCAGGTTCTCGGGATCCATCTCGTAGTTGTTCTCCGCGTTGGCGCAGGCGCTCTTGAGCAGCTTCAGCAGCGGCTCGCTGGCGGCCTTCGGGGTGTTCCGAAGGATGGCCTCGGCATACTTCGTGTCCTTGCCCTTGATGAGCTCGCACACGATCTGGACCTTACGGGGAGAGATGCGAACGTACTTCGCTTTCGCTGTTGCTTCCATGGTTCGTCCCCCTTACTTGGTCTTGCTGCCGGCGTGACCGCGGAAGGTGCGCGTCGGAGCAAACTCGCCCAGCTTGTGGCCGACCATATCCTCGGTGACATAGACAGGGACATGACGGCGTCCGTCGTGGACGGCGATGGTGTGGCCAACGAAGGACGGGAAAATGGTGGAGGCGCGGCTCCAGGTCTTGAGGACCTTCTTCTCGCCGGCCTTGTTCATCTCGTCCACGCGCTTCAGCAGCTCGGGAGCGGCGAACGGGCCTTTCTTTACGCTTCTGCTCATGTTCTTCCCTCCTTATTTGGCATTGCGGCGCTTGACGATGAACTTGTCGGAAGCGTTCTTCGTCTTGCGGGTCTTGTAGCCCAGGGTCGGCTTGCCCCAAGGGGTGACAGGGCCGGGACGGCCGACGGGGGACTTGCCTTCGCCGCCGCCGTGGGGGTGGTCCACCGGGTTCATGACGGAACCGCGGACGGTGGGACGCCAGCCCATGTGGCGCTTGCGGCCGGCCTTGCCGATGGCGATGTTGGCGTGGTCGGCGTTGCCGACGGAGCCGATGGTCGCCTTGCAGTCGAGGCGGATCTTACGCATCTCGCCGGACGGCAGGCGGACGGTGGCCATGGAGCCTTCCTTCGCCATGAGCTGCGCGGCGTTGCCCGCGCTGCGGACGAGCTGCGCACCTTTGCCGGGGTACATCTCGATGTTGTGGATGACGGTGCCGACGGGGATGTTCGCGAGGGGCAGGCAGTTGCCGGCCTTGATGTCGGCGTCGGCGCCGGAGACGACGGTGTCGCCGGCCTGGAGCCCGGCGGGAGCCAGGATGTAGGCCTTCTTGCCGTCGGCGTACTGGAGGAGCGCGATGAACGCGGAACGGTTCGGGTCGTACTCCAGGCGGAGGACCTTCGCCTCGCCCTCGGTGGCGCGCTTCCAGTCGATGACGCGGTACTTCTGCTTGTTGCCGCCGCCCTGGTGCCGGACGGTAATGCGGCCGTAGGCGTTGCGTCCGGCGTGCTTCTTCAGGGACTCGGTGAGGCTGCGCTCGGGACGAACGTGCTTCTCGATGCCCTCGAAGCCGGAGACGCTCATGTGACGGCGGGACGGCGTCGTGGGCTTGTAAGTTTTAATAGCCATTTCTGTTTCCTCCCTTACGCCATGCCTTCGAAGATCTCAATGTTCTTCGAGTCGGCGGAGAGCTTCACGACGGCCTTCTTCCAGTCGGCGGCCTTGCCGGCGGGGAAACGGCCCTGCTGGCGCTTCTTGCCGCGCATGTGGGTCGTGGTGACCTTGATGACGGTCACTCCGAAGATCTCCTCGATCGCCTTCTTGATCTCGATCTTGTTCGCGTCGGGCGCGACCTTGAAGGCGTACTTTTTGATGTCCAGGTCTTCCATGGACTGCTCGGTGATGACCGGAGCGATGATCACATCATAAGCGGATTTCATCAGGCGAACACCTCCTCGATCTTCTTGACCGCTGCCTTGTCCACCACGAGGGTGCCGCCGCAGAGGACCGTGTACGGAGAGAGGATCGTCGCGGTGGTGACGGACACGCCCTCGATGTTGCGGGCGGACTTCAAGACCGTCTCATCCACATTCTCCGTGATGACGAGCGCCTTGCCGGTGACACCGGCGGCGTCCAGGAACTGCTTGAAGGCCTTGGTTTTGATCTCGTCCATGTGGAGGCCGTCCACCACAAGGATCTTCGCCTCGGATGCCTTGGAGGACAGGGCGCTCTTCACGGCGAGACGCCGGGTCTTCTTGGTGAGGGAGTAGCTGTAGTCGCGGGGCTTGGGAGCGAACGCGACGCCGCCGTGACGCCACACCGGGGAGCCGGCATAGCCCGCGCGGGCGCGGCCGGTGCCCTTCTGACGCCAGGGCTTCTTGGTGGTGTAGGACACCTCGCCCTTCGTGAGAGAGCTCTGCGTGCCCTGCCGCTGGTTCGCGAGGTAGTTCACGACGCTGGCGTGCAGCACAGGACCGTTGGGCTCGATGCCGAAGACGGCCTCGGAGAGCTCGTACTCGCCGATCTGCTGTCCGGCCATGTTGACCATTTTCGCTGTAGGCATATCGATCTCTCCTTTCTATCAGCGTGTACGCGCGGAGGCCTTCTGCGGGTTGCGGCCGGAAGCCTTCTGCGGGTTGACCGGAGCCGCGGCCTGGACCTGCTTCTCGACGATCTTCTTGACGGTGTTCTTGATGTAGACGATGCCGCCCTTGGGGCCGGGCACCGCGCCGCGCAGGACGATCATGTTCATCTCGGGATCGACCTTCACGACGTCCAGGTTCTGGACGGTGACCTGCTCCACGCCCATGTGGCCGGCGCCGATCTTGCCCTTGAAGATGCGGGAGGGATCGGTGGAGGAGCCCATGGAGCCCGCGTGACGGTGCACAGGACCGCCGCCGTGGGTGGTGGGGGTGCGCTGGGCGCCCCAGCGCTTGATGACGCCGGCGTAGCCCTTGCCTTTGCTGATGCCGGTGACGTCCACATGGTCGCCCTCGGCGAACACGTCGGCCTTCACGACGTCGCCCACGTTCAGAGCGGAGCAGTCGTCCAGGCGGAACTCATGCAGATGCTTTTTGGGAGCGACGGAAGCCTTCTCGAAGTGGCCCTTCTGGGGCTTCGTCAGCTTTTTCTCGGCGATGTCCTCAAAGCCGAGCTGGACGGAGTCATAGCCTTCCTTCTCGACGGTCTTCTTCTGGGCGACCACACAGGGGCCGGCCTCGATGACCGTCACGGGAACAACTTTGCCCGTCTCGTCGAAGATCTGCGTCATGCCGATCTTCTTTCCGATGATGGCGTTTTTCATTGTTTTCCTCCTTCGGTTATTGGTTGGGCGACCGGTAACGGCGGCCGCGCAACATGACCCGTCTGCCCTGGTAGCAGACTATTGGTGAACCGGATCGCCAGGTCCGGCTGCCAACATAAATAAATAAGGTAAGATCAACTCTCTGTCGCAATCGTTTTGCGGCGTTTCCCCGATCGCGGGGGTACGTAATAGATTAGAGTTTGATCTCGATCTCGACGCCGGCGGGGACCTCGAGGTTCATCAGGGCCTCGACCGTCTTCTGGGTCGGGTTCATGATGTCGATGAGGCGCTTGTGGGTGCGGCGCTCGAACTGCTCGCGGCTGTCCTTGTACTTGTGGACGGCGCGCAGGATGGTCACCACTTCCTTCTGCGTGGGCAGGGGGATGGGACCGGAGACCTTCGCTTCGGTGCGCTTCGCGGTCTCGACGATGGTCTCGGCGGCCTTGTCGATCAGCTGGTGGTCGTAGGCCTTGAGGCGGATGCGGATCATTTTCTTCGCTGCCATGTGTTTTCCTCCAATAATAATGTACGAGTTTTACGTGTTCCCGTACGGGCGCCGGAATTCTGTACACTCATCCGTGCGTATCAGACTCTGTTCCAAAAAACAACCCGGCCATGCCGGTTTTCTGACCCAGACGATATACGCGGTACGGAACGCCGGTTCCGTCCGATTCCAGGACCCTCCCCCGGAGGACCCCCGGACTTGCTCCGCGATAGTTCCCGCCCGTCGGCGCAATCTACCGCTTCAACGCATGGCTCACCTCCCCCGTCGAGGACGCGAGCCCTGCTAATGTAACAAAAATCCCCCTGAATGTCAAGGGGGATTTTCCGGAATTCAGCCAAATTATCCGATTGTGACAACTCTTCCGTGCGTTCGCGTTATTTCTTTCGCGAAAACCGGCAAATCAACGCATCACGAAGGCGTGGGGCAGGAGCTGGCTGAGGCGGTAGCTGACGTAGCGCCCGCCGGAGCGGGTGCACAGCACCTCCATGTCGTCCTGTCCGGCGAACTCGGCAAGCACCTGGCGGCAGGCGCCGCAGGGCATGCAGTAGGTCTCCCCTTCCCCGTAGATGGCGATGCGGACGAACTTGCGCCGCCCCTCGCTGACGGCCTTGACGACGGCCGTGCGCTCGGCGCAGATGGTAGAGCCCAGCGCGACGTTTTCCACGTTGCAGCCGGTGAACACGGAGCCGTCCGCGCACTCCAGCGCCGCGCCCACGGGAAAGTGGGAATAGGGCACATAGGCGTTCTGCGCGGCCTCCCGCGCCATGTTGAGAAGGTCTCTGTCTGTCATGATGCTGTACCTCCGTCAGCGAATGTCGACCGTCCAGTTTTCCATTCCGTAAAAAATATTGTCCTGCGTGGGGGAAAGCCCCGAGAGCACGCCCCGGTGGTACAGGGTCTCGGTGCGCTCGAAGCAGACCGGCGTGATATACCCGCTGCGGCCGATGTGGTCATACAGCGCCCGGGCTGCGACGGGGAGCGTCTCCTCCGGACTCGCGAGGAAGTCCATGAGGAGCGTGTCGAGCTGCGTGTCCCGCACGTTCCCGTAGTTCAGCGCCTGCCCGGTGCCCAGAAGCAGCGAGAGGTCCCAGTCCGCGCAGAGGCGGACCTCGGCGTAATAAATGTCGTAGTTCCCCTTTTTGAGGGCGTCGAGATACTCGTCGTAGCCCAGCTCCCGGAGGTTTACGGCAAAGCCCGCATCCTGCAGGGTCTTGGTGATGCTGCGGGCCGCGGCGACCTTGACCGCGCTGTCCGAGCAGACGATGAAGTCGATGGTATAGGCCCGTCCGCCCAGCTCCAGGGTCCCGTCGCCGTCCAGGTCCCGGGCCCCGATGGTCTCGATGGCCAGGGCGAGGTTCTCGGGCGAATACGCCAGCTCCTGGGCGAGATCCGCCGGGTACAGGGGACTCTGGGGAGAGACCGGCACCGACGCCGCCACCGCCGCGCCCGTCATGAGCTCGGAGACGATGCTGGCCCGGTCGATGGCGTAGGTCATCATGAGCCGGTAGATGCTCTGCCCGAAAATGAAGCTCGAGGCGTTGTACCCCAGGTAGTGCATGCTGGAGGTGTTCACATATTTAATAATGTTCGCGCTGGAGTAGCCGAGGCCGGACATGCCGTTCGGGTCGTTGATGACGAGATCGATGTAGGAGTCCTCGAAGGCCTGCAGGATGTCCACCGCGGCGGAGTATTCCTTCAGGTGGATGGTGTCGAGGGGCATCTGCGCGGCGTCGGGATGGGCGCTGAACCGGGCAAGATACCGGCCGCTTTTCGAGAAGGCGTACGGGCCCGTGCCGGGAGGCCGGTCCCCGAAGCCGAAGCCGTACTCGATGCAGGGGATGTCCAGCAGCGTGTAAAACCGCATGTTCGCCCGGTCCAGGGTCACCTCGAAGCGCTCCGTGTCCAGGGTCGAGACGCCGCGCACATGCCGGAAGCGGGTGTAATACGGGCCGTTCTCGTAGTTCATGGCGAGCTCCAGGGAGTAGGCCGCGTCCATGGCGGTCATGACGCCGCCGTCGTGGAAGGACCGGGAGGTGTCCACCGTGAAGGTCCAGGTATAGCCGTCCTGCGTCTCCCAGGCGGTGATGAGGTTCGGATGGGCCTGAAAGCTCTCGTCCAGCTCCACCAGGGACTCATACACCAGCATGCCCACGACCTTGTTCCAGGCGCTGGAGGTGAGATAGGGGTTGAAGGACGAGCTCTGCACGCTGTTGAGGGAGAAGATCTGGTCCGCGGCATAGGTCGGGGCCAGCTCCTGGCCGATGCTCTGCCCGACGATGACCTCCGGCTCCTCCTCCTGAAGCTCCGTGCGCTCCTCCTGGGAGAGGGTGAGCCCGCCGCAGCCCGCCATCGACAGCAGCAGCGCCGCCGCGGAGACGAGGGATATTGTTTTTCGGAAAAAGTGATTCATAACATGATGATACTGGCCTGGGAGCCGCGGGAAAGGCCCATGGTCCGGTGGGACCAGAAGCGCTCCGGGCGGCACATGGTGCATTCGCCGAGATCGTCGATCTGCCCGGCGGGGACGCCGAGCTCCGTGAGCCGCCGGGCGACGGTCCCCGGCAGGTCCACCCGGTATTTTCCGGGCACCTCCGGGTCCGGGGCGTACAGGTCCGACGCGCCGCCGCGAAGGAGCTTCTCGAAGGCTTCCGGGATCTCCGGTCCCGTCTGGAAGCAGCAGCGGCGGATGCAGGGGCCGATGGCGGCGCGGATATGCGCGGGCCGGGCACCGAGGCTCTCCATGGCGCTTATGGCGTTTTTCATGATGTCCGCCGCCGTGGGCCGCCAGCCGCAGTGGACCGCGGCGATCACCCCGGCGTCCGGGTCGTGCAGGAGAAGCGGCGCGCAGTCCGCCGTGAACACGGCGAGCGGCAGGCCGGGGATGTTCGTCACATAGCCGTCCGCTTCGAGGTCCGACGGGTCCGCGATGCCGTGGGCGTCCTCGGGCCGGGCGACGAGCACGGTGTTCCCGTGCACCTGCCGTCCGTGGACGAAGCGGTCCGTGGGGATCCCGGCCGCCGCGCCGAAGCGCCGCCAGTTTTCCCGGACCCGGTCTGGCTCGTCCCCGAGGGTGTCGAGGCAGCCCAGGTTCAGGCTCTCGAAGATCCCCTCGCTGACGCCGCCGAGCCGGGTGGAGAAGCCGTGGGGGCAGGTAAGCTGCGCCGAGCGCAGGATCACCGGCTCAGGCATTGCGGCCGCAGCACTCTTTGTACTTCAGGGGACGGCTGCCGTCCGCCTTCCACTTGCCGCAGGGACAGGGGTCGTTTCGCCCGGGCTTTTTGGCCTTCTTGACGGGCTGCTTTTTGGCGGTCTGGTCGCCGCCGACGTTGTTCACGTTCGCCTTGGCGACGCTCTTGCGCTCGATGGTCTGCTCCTTGCGGACGCGAACGGTGTAGATGCGGCGCACGACCTCCTCGCGGATGCCCTGGACCATGGCCTCGAACATATCGAAGCCCTCCTGCTTGTAGGCGTCGATGGGCTTGACGTTGCCGTAGGCCCGCAGGCCGATGCCCTGGCGCAGGTCGTCCATGGCGTCGATGTGCTCCATCCAGTACTCGTCCACGACCCGCAGGAGGATGACCCGCTCGAGCTCGCGCATGACCGGCGTGCCGTCCGGCAGGGTGCCGAACTCCGCCTCGCGCCGGGTGTAGACCTCGTCCGCCGCGGCGAGGAGCTTTTCCGTCAGGGCGTCCGCGGTGAGGGACTTGAGACCGTCCGCCGCGGTGATCTGCCCGCGGGCAAGGAAGAGCTTATAGAAGGGGTCGAGAATCGTCTCGAGGTGCTCCTCATTCTCCGGGCAGTGCATGCCGCCGAGCCCGTCCACGACGGTGCTGCGGACCGTCTCCTCGATCATGCCGCGGATGGACTCGCGCACATCCTCGCCGTCGAGGACCTTGCGGCGCTGCTCGTAGATGAGGCCGCGCTGGACGTTCATCACGTCGTCGTATTCGAGGGTGCTCTTGCGGACCTGGAAGTTCCGGCTCTCGACGGTCCTCTGGGCGCGCTCGATGGAGTCGGAGAGCATCTTGTTGTCGATGGGGGTGTCCTCATCGAAGCCCAGGGATTCCATCATGCTCATGACCCGCTCGGAGCCGAACAGGCGCATGACGTCGTCCGTCATGGCGATGAAGAAGCGGCTCTCACCGGGGTCTCCCTGACGGCCGGACCGTCCGCGGAGCTGGTTGTCGATGCGGCGGGCGTCGTGGCGCTCGGTGCCGAGGATGAAGAGACCGCCCGCTTCGCGGACCTTCTCCGCCTCCGCCCCGGTGACGAGCTTATGGGCCGCCATGCGCTCCTGATAGAGCTTCCGGGCCTCCAGGACGGTCTCGTCGTCCGTGTCGGCGTAGCCCGTGGCCTGGGAGATGACCTCGTCGTCGTACTCCGCCTTGCGGAGGTCCTGTCGGGCGAGGTACTCGGCGTTGCCGCCGAGGGTGATGTCGGTGCCGCGTCCGGCCATGTTCGTCGCGATGGTGACGGCGCCGAGCTTGCCCGCCTGGGCGACGATCTCCGCCTCGCGCTCGTGCTGCTTCGCGTTCAGGACGTTGTGGGCGATGCCCTCCTTTTTGAGGAGCTTCGAGAGGTATTCGCTCTTCTCGATGCTGACGGTGCCGACGAGGACGGGCTGGCCCTTCGCGTGGCACTCGACGATCTGACGGATGATCGCCCGGTTCTTGCCGGCCTCGTTTTTGTAGACCACGTCCGGCCGGTCGATGCGGGCGATGGGCTTGTTCGTGGGGATCTCGATGATGTCCAGGTTGTAGATGGACATGAACTCCTCTTCCTCGGTCAGCGCCGTGCCGGTCATGCCGGAGAGCTTGCCATAGAGCCGGAAGTAGTTCTGGAAGGTGATGGTGGCGAGGGTCTTGTTCTCCCGCTGGACCTCCACATGCTCCTTCGCCTCGATGGCCTGGTGCAGGCCCTCGGAGTACCGGCGGCCCAGCATGAGGCGGCCGGTGTGCTCGTCCACGATGATGACCTCGTTGTCCTTGACGACATAGTCGATGTCCCGCCGCATGACGCCGTGGGCCTTGATGGCCTGGTTGATGTGGTGGGCGAGGGTGGTGTTCTCAAGGTCCGTGAGGTTCTCGATGCCGAAGTACCGCTCGGCCTTCGCCACGCCCTTCGCCGTCAGGGTGGCGGTGCGGGCCTTCTCGTCCACGAGGTAGTCGGCGTTCTCGTCTGCCTCCTCGATCTCGGTCTTCTCCTCCACGGAGACGACCATGCCCCGGCGCAGGCCGCAGACGAAGTCGTTGGCTTTGGTGTAGAGGTCGGTGCTCTCGTCGCCCTGGCCGGAGATGATGAGGGGCGTGCGGGCCTCGTCGATGAGGATGGAGTCCACCTCGTCCACGATGGCGAAGAAGTGCCCGCGCTGGACCATGTCCCGCTTGTAGAGGGCCATGTTGTCCCGCAGATAGTCGAAGCCCATCTCGTTGTTCGTGCCGTAGGTGATGTCGGCGTTGTAGGCCGCCTGCCGCTCCTCCCGGCTGAGGCCGTGGACGATGAGGCCGACGGTCAGGCCGAGGAAGGCGTGGACCTTGCCCATCCACTCGCTGTCGCGCCGGGCGAGGTAGTCGTTCACGGTGACGATGTGCACGCCCTCCCCCTCGAGGGCGTTGAGGTAGCTCGGCAGGACCGCCACGAGGGTCTTGCCCTCGCCGGTCTTCATCTCCGCGATACGCCCCTGATGCAGGACGATGCCGCCGATGAGCTGGACCCGGAAGGGACGCATGCCAAGGACGCGGTCCGCCGCCTCCCGCACCGTCGCAAAGGCCTCGGGGAGGATGTCGTCCGTGGTCTCACCGGCCGCCAGCCGGTCCTTGAACTCCTGGGTCTTGGCCTTCAGCTCGGCGTCGGACAGGGCGCGGTA
>CAJOIG010000020.1 GCA_905234575.1 uncultured Oscillospiraceae bacterium | reverse complement strand
TTTGCAGAGCCACAGGAGTGAAGAACATGCTGGACAAGTCTTATTACACGAGGGCGGACGAGATCATGCTCGACTATCCGCCGGAGGAGCGCTCGCTGATACCGATCATCCAGGATATCCAGGAGCAATTCAGCTATGTGCCGCCGGAGCTTTTGAGCTATGTGGCGCGCCGGCTGGACATCTCGGAGGCGCGAGCCTTCAGCGTGGCGAGCTTTTACGTGAATTTTTCCTTCTCCGCCAAGGGGAAGTACATCATCAAGGTCTGCGACGGCACCGCCTGCCACGTCCGGAAATCCGCGCCCATCCTGGAGGCGCTGTACAAGGAGCTCGGCCTGAGCCGGGAGAAGCCCACCACCGACGACGCCCTGTTCACGGTGGAGACGGTCTCCTGCCTCGGCGCGTGCGGGCTGGCGCACGCCGTGACCGTGAACGAGCACGTCCATCCCCAGATGACGCCCGAAAAGGCCGTGGCGATGATCGCGGAGCTGCGAGGTGAAGAACATGCGTCTTGAAAACCGGACGGAACTGACCCTGCTCCGGGAGCAGTGGCGGGAAAAGCGGGAAAACGAGAAGATCCGCGTGCTGATCTGCGGCGGGACGGGCTGCCTCGCCGGCGGCTCCCAGAAGCTCTTCGAGCGCATGACGGAGCTGTGCGCCGGCGCGAAGAACGTGGAGATCGAGTTCGGCCCCGAGGTCGCCCACATCGGCGTGAAAAAAAGCGGATGCCACGGCTTCTGCGAGATGGGGCCGCTGGTGCGCGTCGAGCCCTACAACTATCTGTATCTGAAGGTCCAGCTCGCCGACTGCGACGAGATCTTCCACGAGACCGTGCTGCGCGGCCGGCCGGTGGAGCGGCTGATGTACCACACCGGCGGCAGGATCTACGCGGCGCAGGAGGACATCCCCTTCTACGCCCGGCAGACGCGGCTCGTGCTGAAAAACTGCGGCCATGTGGACGCGGAGCACATCGGGGAGGCGCTGGCCGTCGGGGCGTATGAGTCCCTCGAAAAGGCGCTCTTTGAGATGACGCCCCAGGCGGTCATCGACACGGTCCTGCGCTCCAAGCTGCGCGGGCGGGGCGGCGCGGGCTTCCCCACCGGCCGCAAGTGGCAGCAGGTGGCGGAGCAGCCCGAGACGACGCGCTATGTCGTCTGCAACGGCGACGAGGGCGACCCCGGCGCTTTCATGGACCGCAGCGTCATGGAGGGCGACCCCCACCGCATGATCGAGGGCATGATGATCGCCGCGTATGCCGTCGGCGCGCAGGAGGGATACATCTATGTCCGGGCGGAGTATCCCCTCGCCATCGAGCGGCTCCGCATCGCCATCCGGCAGGCGGAGGAGCTGGGCCTTCTGGGCGATCGCATCCTGGGCACGGATTTCTCCTTCCGCCTGCACATCAACCGCGGCGCCGGCGCGTTCGTCTGCGGCGAGGGCTCGGCGCTCACGGCCTCCATCGAGGGCAAGCGGGGCATGCCGCGCGTAAAGCCCCCGCGCACGGTGGAGCAGGGCCTCTGGGGCAAGCCGACGGTGCTGAACAACGTGGAGACCTTCGCGAACGTCCCCATGATCATCAAAAACGGCGCGGACTGGTACCGCTCCATCGGAACGCCGGACAGCCCCGGCACGAAAGCCTTCGCGCTGACGGGCAACGTCAAGAACACGGGCCTCATCGAGGTCCCGATGGGCATCACGCTCCGGGAGGTCATCTTCGACATCGGCGGCGGCATCCGCGGCGGCAAGGCCTTCAAGGCCGTCCAGATCGGCGGGCCCTCCGGCGGCTGTCTGACGGAGGCGCAGCTCGACGCGAAGCTCGATTTCGACTCCCTGAAGCGGATCGGCGCCATGATCGGCTCCGGCGGCATGGTGGTCATGGACGAGGACACCTGCATGGTGGAGGTCGCCCGGTTCTTCATGAGCTTCACCCAGCGGGAGAGCTGCGGCAAGTGCGTCCCCTGCCGCGAGGGCACGAAGCGCATGCTGGAGATCCTGGAGCGCATCGTGGGCGGCACCGCGGAGCCGGGCGATCTCGACGAGCTGCTGGAGATCGCGGACGTGGTGCAGAACACGGCCCTCTGCGGCCTCGGCCAGAGCGCGCCGAAGCCCGTGCTGAGCACGATCCGCGCGTTCCGCGAGGAGTACAACGAGCACATCGTCAACAAGCGCTGTCCCGCCGGCGTCTGCCAGAAGCTGCTGCGCTACCGGATCGACCCCGAAAAATGCCGGGGCTGCTCGAAGTGCGCACGGAACTGCCCGGTGGGCGCGATCAGCGGACAGATCAAGTCGCCCTTCACGATCGACCCCGACAAGTGCGTCAAATGCGGGACCTGCCGGGACAACTGCGCTTTCGGCGCGATCTATGTGGAATAAGGGAGGCGCGAATCGATGGGATACATGACGATCGACGGCATGCGCGTCGAATTCACCGATGAAAAGAACATCCTCTCCGTGATCCGCAAGGCGGGCATCGATATGCCCACCCTGTGCTATCATTCAGAGCTGTCCATCTACGGTGCCTGCCGGATGTGCACGGTGGAGGACGACAAAGGCAAGACCTTCGCCTCCTGCTCGGAGCAGCCCCGGGACGGCCTCGTCATCTACACGAACACGCCCCGGCTCATGCGGTACCGGAAGATCATCCTGGAGCTGCTGCTGGCGGCCCACAACCGGGACTGCACCACCTGCAACAAAAACGGCATCTGCAAGCTGCAGGACCTGGCCCACAAAATGCGGATCCACTATGTGCGCTTCCGGGATACACGCCCGGTCCGGCCCCTCGACATGAGCTCCCCCGCCATCGTGCGGGACCCGAACAAGTGCATCCTCTGCGGCGACTGCGTGCGCGTGTGCGCGGATACCCAGGGCATCAACGCCATCGACTTTGCCTACCGCGGGACGGAGGCGATCGTGACGCCCGCGTTCAACAAGAAGCTCGCGGAGACCAACTGCGTCAACTGCGGCCAGTGCCGCGTGGTTTGCCCGACGGGCGCCATCAGCATCAAGACGAACATGGAGCCCGTGTGGGACGCCCTGGCGGACCCGAACACCATCGTCGTGGCCCAGGTGGCGCCGGCCGTGCGGGTGGCTCTCGGCGATCTTCTCGGCATCCCCAAGGGCGAGAACGTGATGGGCAAGCTCGTGAACGTCCTGCACCGCATGGGCTTCGACGAGGTCTACGACACCACCTACGGCGCGGACCTGACGGTGCTCGAGGAGGGCAAGGAGTTTCTGGAGCGCCTGTCCTCCGGCGAGAAGCTGCCCCTGTTCACCTCCTGCTGCCCGGCCTGGGTGAAGTTCCTGGAGACCAAGTACCCGGAGCTGAAGGACCACCTTTCGACCTGCCGCTCGCCGATGCAGATGTTCGGCGCGGTCATCCGGGAGTACTACCGCGACCCGGAGCGAAACGGCGGCAAAAAGCTCGTCTCCGTGGCGATCATGCCCTGCACGGCGAAGAAGGAGGAGATCCTGCGTCCGGAATCCACCACGAACGGCGTCCAGGACGTGGACTATGTACTGACGACCGCGGAGCTCGCGGGCATGATCCACATGACGGGCGTGCTGTTCGACGAGCTGGAGATGGAGGCGGCGGATGTGCCCTTCGGCATCGGCTCCGGCGCCGGGGTGATCTTCGGCGTGACCGGCGGCGTGACCGAGGCCGTGATGCGGACCCTGCAGCCGGGGCACGACCGCAGCGGGATGACCGCCATCAAAACCAGCGGCGTCCGGGGCGCGGACGAGGTGAAGGAGTTCACCTTCCCCTACAACGGCCGGGACATCCGCATCGCCGTCGTGAACGGCCTCGCGAACGCCGACCGTCTCATCAAGCGCATCAAGGCCGGCGAGGCGGAATATGATTTCGTGGAGGTCATGGCCTGCCGCCGCGGCTGCGTGATGGGCGGCGGACAGCCCACCGGCGCGGGTCCCCGGACCCGGGCGGCCCGCATGAAAGGTCTCTACGACACCGACGTCAACACCCAGATCAAGAAGTCCAACGACAATCCCATGGTCATGAGCCTGTACCAGGGGCTGCTGAAGGGCAAGGAGCACCGGCTGCTGCACCGGAATTTCGCCGCAGCCGAAGAAAAATCGAAGAACTGATCCCCGGGAGGCGGAACCGTCTCCGAAACACCCGCGCCGCGGCCGTCCGGCCGCGGCGTTTTTCTGCCTTCGCGGAAAATGTCATTCATTTGTTATTGACTTGCGCCGGGCCGGATATTATAATTTTAGTACATTTTGACGATCAGACCCCCTCTGATCGCATTCATTTTTAGGGAGGTTTCACGCATGAAAAAAGCAACCCGCATCTTTGCTCTCGTGATGGCGCTGGCGATGCTCCTCAGCCTCGGCGTCCTTGCGAGCGGCGAGCCCTCGGGCGCTCCGTCCGGGGAGGCCGCGGCCGCCAAGACGGCCTCCGGCACAAAGGACACGGCGCAGATGACCGCGTCCGAGTACTCCTACCTCACGAACTACCAGAACCGTAAGACTCCCGGCGAGATCTTCATCGAGTTCGACGAGACCGGCGCGGCGGACATCCGGCTCGACGACGAGACCGTCACCGGCACGGGCTTCACCTCCGTCTATGCCCACGGCGACGACGCGGACGTCACCGTCTCTGGCAAGCTGACCCTCCTCGACGACAGCGACGGCCAGCAGGCCTCCGACTTCTCCGGCCAGGGCTCCGCCACTGTAGCCTACGACGGCGCGAGCCTGACCTTGAAGGACCTCGAGTACTACTCCGAGGGCTTCGAGCGCGGCGTCACCGTCGTGTCCGAGCGCTCCACCGTCACTATCGAGGACTCCGACATTCTCGTCATGGGCGCGAACCCGCTGACCGAGGCCTACGAGGGCTATCACTCCTCCGCGGACCAGAGCTACATGATCTCTCCCCCCTGGTGCCTCGGCCTGTACGGCGGCGGCCGCATCCTCAACATGATCGGCACCGAGCCCAGGCTCATCATCAAGAATTCCGTCCTCACCGGCGGCGAGGTCTGGGGCATTCTCTCCACCGACGCCGGCTCCTCCATGACCATCGTGGTGGTGGACTCTGAGCTCAACTCCCTGCCCGAGTCGAAGGGCGGCATGGACTCCGGCTGGCGCATCTTCGGCTATGATCCCGACGCCTACGGCTCCGCCTACGGCGCATACTACATCGGCGGACCCACCCAGTACTACTACGGCGCGGAGTTCAACGGCGTCACCTACGCCGCCATCATCACCGGCGCGGAGAAGGGCGTCTACGCCTCCTCCAACGGCACCATCGACATGGTCGACGCTTCCGGCGAGCCCCTCGGCTCCGTGGAGGGCCAGGGCCGTCCCACCGTCATCAACGGCGTGTTCGGCTTCATGCAGCACAACTCCGTCAATGACGGCATCTACGTCATCGACGGCACCGTCGTGAACGCCGCCGACGCCATCGTCATCCAGAAGGCCGCGAACGGCAACTTCATCTTCGACGGCGCGGTCCTGCACTCCGACAAGGGCGTGCTCTTCCAGATGATCGACAACGACGACGACTCCCGCATCGGCGGCAACCCCATGTCCGCCTCCATCGGCTTCGACGAGACCTATTCCGACGACAAGATCTCCGTCAAGGGCATCGGCTTCCCCGGCGTCAACTACCCCGTCACCCCGCGCTCCGGCGGCAACACCGTCACCGTCTCCTACGCGAACGGCGCCTATAACGGCGACATCTTCAACGGCACCGGCTACTACGGCCAGGCAGGCGACAACATGGTCATCGACCTCGGCGAGAACGCCATCCTCAACGGCGCCATCTCCCTGACCTCCACCGTCAAGGCCGTGCCTTACTCCGCCGCCGCCATCGCAGGCATCGAGTACTACGGCGACGACATCAAGTACGTCCTGCTCGACAAGAGCGGCGCCGAGACGGCGGACGCCTCCAAGGCCGCCTTCATCCAGTTCACGGAGTACACCATCAACCAGTACTTCCTGCAGGGCCATGTGGAGAACCTGCCCTACTTCAACGGCGTCTCCACCCTGGAGGTCAACGTGGGCGACGGCGCGGAGTGGATCGTCACCGGCGAGTCCGTCCTCACGAAGCTCACCGTCGCGAACGGCGCGTTCGTCAAGGGCAACCTCGTGGAGAACGCGGACGGCAGCCTGACCGTCACCCCGGGCAGCAGCATCATCCCCGCCGGCACCTACGGCGGCAGCATCTCCGCCCAGGGCGGCGGCGTGAACGTCGGCGGCGGCGTGGACGCCTCCGGCGAGCTGAACGTCGCGGCGGCCGCCGCGGCCATCGCGGATCCCGCCTCCGGCGAGCCCTCCTGAGTCCCCGGCAAAACCGTATAAAATCGGCGTGGCCTCGCGGTCACGCCGATTTCTTTGTTCGGGACTTATCGTTTTTTGAAAAGAACGAGCTCCGGGTCGGCGCCGTCCTTCCCATAGGTGCAGACCAGGATGAACTCCATGTTCGCGAGAACGCCGAAGCACCGCGCGCCGCCGAAGTCGGACGGGAGCTGATTGCCGAGATACGTCGTCCCGTCGTTCAGGAACTTCACCGCGGCGCCGCTGGGCAGCGGATACGCTAGGTTTACATAACTCCCGACCAGCGCGTTCAGCTTCTCCAGCTTCGGCATACCCTCGATATGCAGCGCGTTAATCTCATCGATGAGCTGCTTTTTGAACGCCTCGAACTGCCCGTCGTCGCTGAGTTCCTCGTATCGCTTCCAGTAATCCAGCGTCGGCAGGAGCTGCTTCATATAGGAGCGGGCCTGCTCCTCGGAGAAACCGTCCGTCGCCATGTGCCCGACGCAGACGTCGATAAGATCGTCCATGTCGTGGTAGGTGAACGTCCCGTCCGCGTAGCACCACTGGCAGAACTCCTCGTTGATGGCGCCATCCTTCTCATGACTGAGGATCGCGTCCTCGAGCGGCATGCCGCAGCACTGGCAGACGAGCTTCCGCGGGGAGCCGAGCAGCGTATTGATGGAGACGTTGAAAACCCGCGACAGCCGCTTCAGCGTCTCGGTGTTCGGCACGGTCTCGCCGTTTTCCCAGCGGGACACCGCCTGCCGGGTCACGAACACCTTCTCCGCCAGTTCATCCTGGGACAGGCCGTTTTTGACCCGCAGCTCATGCAGCACATCTTTCGTTTCCATGGAGATCCTCCTATCGTATTGATCCATGCAAGGATTATACTATAGTCTGACGCAAATTGCACGCAACCGGCGGTTGCTCTCAAGCAAAAAACCTCACACCAGCACCGGCTGGAGCTGACGGCCCTCGTAGGCCGCCGCCACCGCCGGGACAAGAAGTCTGTAATCCAGGCTCAGAGACGTAGGTTTGGCGGCGGGATCGTCCTGCCCGAAGGGGACGAAATAGACATGCTTCCGGGCCAGCAGCCGTCCGATGCTCTCCGCCGAAGCTCCGAGCCCGTCGTTCGTGGACACCCCCAGAAGCAGCGGCTTGCCGTTGCGCAGATGTCCCTTCGCCGCCATAGTGACGGCGGTGTCCGTGATGCCGTGGGCGAGCTTTCCAAGGGTATTTCCCGTGCAGGGAACGACGGCGAGCACGTCCAGGGCGTTCCCCGGCCCCAGGGGCTCCGCGCCGGAGATGTCCGTCACGGCGGGATGCCCGCAGGCGGTCTCCAGCGCCTCCCGCCAGGCGTCGGCGGGGCCGAAGCGGCTGTCCCGCTGGGCATTCTCGCTGAGGATGGGCAGCACGTCGTACGCCTCGCAGAGCGCCGGGAGCGCCGCCATGAGCTTTCCAAAGGAGCAGTAGGACCCCGTCAGGGCGAGGCCCAAGCGCAGCTTTATCATATTATGTCAACCTCCATAATCCGGTAGACCGCCTCCGCCAGCCGGTCCGCGGCGGAGCGCGGGGCATAGGTCCCCGGCAGGCCGGGCGCCCGCATGACCGGCGTATCATCCCGCCAGCCGCCGGGCGCGCTTGCCAGGTCCAGACAGAGCTCCGCACCGTGGGTCCCGGAAAGGACCGGCGCGGGCACGGTGTTCACCAGCACGTCATAACGACCGGGGATATTCGTTATGTCAACCACACGAAATCCCTGCGCGGCGGCCTCCGCCCGGGTCTCGGGACGGCGGGCGGCGACGGTCACCTTCGCGCCGAGGGCCGCGAGCTTTTTCGCCAGACGCCGTCCGATCCGACCATACCCCGTCACCAGGACGGACAGCTCCGGCAGGGCGCGGTCCGTGCGGCGCATGACGAGCTCCGCCGCGCCCTCGGCAGTCAGCTCGGCGTTTTCCTCGACGAACCGTGCCTCGTCGTAATACGGCACGCCCTGCCGCAGCGCGGGCGGGGCGATGATATGCGCGGCGTTCGGCGTCAGGCGGTGGCCGTCCGCCTCCAGGCGCTCTTTGAGAAAACGAAAGCGGGGATCGGCCCCGATCAGTGTAAACTCCATCGATTTCACCTCTTGCCATTCTATGGGGGATGGGGTAAAATTGACAAAACGCGACGGAAGGAGTTCCGATATGACCGATATATTTACCCCCGCCGACATCCTGCTGCCGACGCCCGGCACGGACATGGAGCGCTGGGCCGTGGTGGCCTGCGACCAGTTCTCCGCCGAGCCGTCCTATTGGGAGGACCTGTCCGCCTATGTCGGGGACGCCCCCTCCGCCCTGCGGCTGATGCTGCCGGAGGCCTACCTCGGCGCGCCGGATATCGAGGCGCGCAAGGCCGCCATGGAGCAGGCCATGTGCGATTACCTGGTGGAGGATGTTTTCCAGACAATCCCCGATTCTTACATCTTTGTGGAGCGCACGCTTCCAAATGGTAAGGTCCGGCGCGGTCTGGTGGGGAAGCTCGACCTGGAGGCCTACGACTGGACGCCGGGCTCCGTCTCCCCGGTCCGGTCCACGGAGGCCACGGTGCCGGAGCGTCTGCCGACCCGGGTGGAGCTGCGGAAACGGGCTGTCCTCGAGATGCCGCACATCGTCCTGTTCATCGACGACCCCGCGGACGCGGTCCTCGGCGCGGCGGAGCCCGGGGAGACCCTCTACGACTTCGACCTCTACGGCGGCGGCGGACACCTCCGGGGCCGCCGGCTGACGGGCCCCGCGGCGGCGCGGGTGAAGGCCGCCATCGACGCCATCCCCGGTGAGATCCAATTCGCCATGGGCGACGGCAACCACAGCCTCGCCGCAGCAAAGAACCGCTGGGAGGAGCTCAAGGCCGCGGGCGCGCCCATGGACCATCCGGCGCGGTATGCCCTCGCGGAGCTCGAAAACCTCCGGGACGACGCGGTGGACTTCTATCCCATCCACCGGGTCCTCTTCGGCACGGACGCGGGCGGCTTTCTCCGGGAGCTCGGCGGGAAGGACACGGGCGAGCTGGTAGCGGAGGCCGACGCCTTCTGCAGGGCGTACATCGCGGAGCACGGCGGCACGGTGGACTACATCCACGGCGAGGCCGAGGCCCGGCGCATGGGCTCGCAGCCCGGCTGCGCGGCGCTGCTTCTGCCGACGCTGCCGAAGGCCGAGCTCTTCCCCCACATCGCCGCTTCCGGGAACTACCCGAAAAAGAGCTTTTCCGTGGGGCATTCGCTGGATAAAAGATGGTACCTCGAGTGCCGCAGGATCACGGAATGACCCAAAAAAAGAAAACGGACGCCGGTGCATCGCTGCATCGGCGTCCGTTGCTGTATGCGGTTCAATAAAATGTCGCGACGGGGTCCTCCGGGGCCTCCCGGTGCTCGAGATGGGTGACCGTCAGCACCGGGCCGCGCTTGCCGTAGGCCTTGTGCCATTTGACCCGGACCTTCGCCGTCAGCTCCACCCATTCGCCCTTGGCGAGGGTGGGCGTCTCGGGCCAGGTGGCCGCGAGGCCGGTGAACTGGATGTCGTTCGCGCAGCAGGTCATGACCTGCCGCCCGAAGATGAAGGTGTCCTCCGGCAGCTTCGCGCTTTTCACGACCATGCCCTTGTAGTGAAGGGTCTTGCCGTCGTACTTGCGGTAGTCCTCCGAGAGATCGCTGTAGAACAGGGCATAATCCCGGTCCGCGATGTCCACGACGGGCGCGTCCAGGTCGAAGGGGAGGGGGTCCTGGATCTCGTCGTACTCGACCGTTCCGTCGGGCTTCTCGTAGGCGATGTCCGTCCGGCGGGAGATGGCGCGGACGATCTTATGGAACTCCATGCGGTCGGCGTCCGGCGGGCAGCGGTTGAAGACCACGAGCTCGCAGGAGCGCAGCTTGTCGTACACGAGCTGGCGCATGTTGGCGTTGTAGGACAGGAAGGTGCGGGCGTCGCAGAACATATACTCCTGGGCGATGACCCAGTTTTCCGGCATCTGGGTGTAGAGGGTGTTCAGCATCCACATGCCGTTGTACTCCACGATGACCCGGACGCATTTGTGCGCGTCCAGGACCCTCTGCAGGAACTCGGGGGTCAGGTCCTCCTCGTTCTCGACGGGCTCGATCCAGACGTTCGGGCTCGCGAAGGCGGAGGGATCGTATTCCTCCACGCCCTCCTCGCACAGGAGGATCAGCGTGCGGTCGCCGTTGTTGACCCGGGCGTCCTCCATGGACTCCTGGATGAACTTGGTCTTGCCTCCCTCCAGAAAGCCCGTGAAGAGGTAGACGGGGATGTCTCTCTGGCTCACAGTCCGAACAGCTCCTTTACCGCGTCCTCCCGGAGGTTCGCGCCGATGACGCACAGGCGGCCCGCCACGTTCGCCGGGCCGGTGCGGATGTCCTTTTCGCCGGGGGTGTAGTCAAAGTGGACCCAGCTCCCGTCCGGGGCCGGGACATAGCCCTTCGCGCGGACGATGAAGCCGAAGCGCGCCTCGTCCTGCAGGGCGTCCAGGGCCGCGCCGATCTCGTCGGCGGTGAACTTCTTTGCCGTCTCCGCGCCCCAGCTCTGGAACACCTCGTCCGCGTCGTGGCCGTGGTGGTGGTGATGCCCCTCGTGGTCATGATGATGGTGGTGCTCGTGCTCGTCATCGTCGTCGTGGTCATGATGGTGATGATGCTCGTGCTCGTCATCGTCGTCATCGTCATCATCATCGTCGTGATGGTGGTGATGGTGCTCATGCTCGTCGTCATCGTCGTGGTCGTGATGGTGATGATGGCAGGCGCAGTCGGGATCGTCGCACTCCTCGTCCTCGAAATGCTCCTTGAGCAGAGCCTCCAGCTCAGAGGAAATGGTGTTTTTCTGCTCGATGGCGTCCAGGATCTGGCGGCCGGAGATGGCGTCCCAGTCGGTGGTGACGATGACGGCGTCGGGGTTCTTCTCCCGGAGCAGGGCCTCGGCCTGGGCGACTTTCTCCTCGCTCATGCCGCCGGTGCGGGACAGCACCAGGCAGTTCGCGGCCTGCACCTGGTTGTTGAAGAACTCGCCGAAGTTTTTCATGTACAGCTTCGCCCGGGAGGCGTCCACGACGGTGGTGAGCCCGCCGAGCTCCACGCCCTCGAGCTCCGCCGTCTGCACGGCGGCGACGATCTCGGAGAGCTTGCCGACGCCGCTCGGCTCGATGATGACGCGATCCGGATGATACTGGGCGATAACCATCCGCAGGGCCTCGCGGAAGTCGCCGGTGAGGCTGCAGCAAATGCAGCCGGAGTTCATCTCGTTCACGGTGACGCCGGCGTCCTGCAGGAAGCCGCCGTCGATGCCGATCTCGCCGAATTCGTTCTCGATGAGGACGAGCTTCTCGCCCTGGTATCCCTCCGCGATGAGCTTTTTGATGAGGGTCGTCTTGCCGGCGCCGAGAAAGCCGGATACGATGTCGATCTTTGTCATACGTAGTTGCCTCGTTTCTGCATTTTGAATTTCTAAATTTATATTATACCACGGCGCAGTCCAAAAGAAAACCCCCACTTCCCGGCAGCGGTTGTAACCTTCTGTGCCTTTACAAACCGGAATCGAGCCCGTATAATCGGAGTATACTTCGATGGATTCGGGTATTGGCCCGGGGAGGGACATTGGCAAACGAAACGAAACAGCGGCGGACCGGCGTCCGCCTGGATATGCGCCTCGCCCTCGGTCTGCTGGCGGCGGCGCTGCTGATCATAGGGCTCGTCGCGGCGCTTCGGCCGGGGCGCTCCGGGCCGGAGCCCGCGCCCGAGGTATCGGACAGCGTCCCGGCGGCGGCCGCGGAGGTCACGCCCGTGCCCGCGCCGGAGCCCACGCCGGAGCCGCGTCCCGCCCCGCCCGAGGTGGATCTGGACTCCTGGGAGCTGCGCCTCGTGCGGCGGGACAGTCCCCTTCCGGCGGATTTCGCGCCGGAGCTCGAGGAGATCGAGGAGGGCCAGATGTTCGACAACCGGGCGGTCATGCACCTGCGGAAGCTCATCGCCGACGCCCGGGCGGCGGGGTACTCCGTCTACGTCTGCTCGGGCTACCGCTCCTACGACACCCAGAGCTTCATCTACTGGAACCACGTCCAGGACTACGAAAAGCAGGGCATGACCCGGGAGGAGGCGGAGGCCGCCACCGCCATCGCCGTGAACTATCCCGGCGGCAGCGAGCACCAGCTCGGTCTCGCGGCGGACATCCTCGAATACCAGGGCCAGGCGATGGAGCCCTGGATCGGCGGATCGGGCCTCATGCTCTGGCTTCAGGAGCACTGCGCGGACTACGGCTTCGTCGTCCGCTATCCCGAGGGCAAGACCGACGTCACCGGCGTGGAATACGAGCCCTGGCACCTGCGCTTCGTCGGCTCCTGCGCCTGGTACCTCATGGAGTACGACCTCTGCCTGGAGGAGTTCCGGGCGCTGTATCAATGAAAACACCGCGGCATCCGTTCCCTTCGGATGCCGCGGTCTCATTTTGTCGTCCGGTCTGCGTCAGTCGCCCTGGAACTGGCTGCAGATGATGTCCACGCAGGCGTCGAAGCCCAGGCGGTCGGAGTTCAGCACGAGATGGTAGAGGTTCGGGTCGTTCCAGTCGCAGCCGGTGTAGTTGCGGTAATACGCCTTGCGGGCCTTGTCCGTCCTCTTGAGGACCCTGGCCGCCTTGCGCTCCGGCAGACCGAGCTTTTCCATCGTCCGCCGGGTCCGCACGTCCGCGCCGGCGTGGATGAAGACGTCCAGCACATCGTCCCGCTCCCGCAGGACGTAGTTGGCGCAGCGGCCCACGATGACGCAGGGCTCCTGGTCCGCCAGAGCCTCGATGAGCTCGAACTGGACGGAGGCGAGCTTCGCCCCGGTGGGAAGGGGCTCGTCGTTGCGGGTATAGTAGTACGCCGCCTCGGCCTGGGAGTACTCGAAGCGGGATTCGAGGCGCTCGTCCGCGTCCGCCACGCGATCCTGGTCGACGCCCGTCTCCCCGGCGGCGGCGACGATCAGAAAGCGGTCGTAATAGGGGATGCCGAGCTTCGCGGCGACGGCCTGCGCGATCTCGCTGCCCTCGCTCTCGAATTCGCGGTTGATGGTGATGATCCGATAGCCCATGACAGTTCCTTTCTTCCTCGTTATTAA
>CAJOIG010000019.1 GCA_905234575.1 uncultured Oscillospiraceae bacterium | reverse complement strand
ATCCGCGTCACGGACGACGGCTGCGGCATGGCCCCGGAGGACGCGGGCAACTGCTTCCTGCGCCACGCCACCTCGAAGCTCCGGGACGAGCGCGGGCTCGAGGCCATCGGCACTATGGGCTTCCGGGGCGAGGCTCTGGCCGCCATCTCCGCCGTGAGCCGCGTGGAGCTGCGCACCCGCCGGGCGGAGGACGCTGAGGGCGTTTTCGTCGCCGTGGAGGGCGGCGAGATCCAGAGCGTGCGCCCGGAGGGTTGTCCCGCCGGGACGAGCTTCACCGTGCGGGACCTGTTCTACAACACCCCCGCCCGGCTGAAATTCCTCAAGTCCGACCGGGCCGAGGGGGCGTACTGCGTCCAGCTCGCCCTGCGGGTGGCGCTGGGCCGTCCGGACATCTCCGTGCGCTGCCTCCGGGACG
Organism: uncultured Oscillospiraceae bacterium; assembly: GCA_905234575.1. GTDB lineage: Bacteria > Bacillota > Clostridia > Oscillospirales > Oscillospiraceae > CAJOIG01. The sequence goes on along the minus strand of CAJOIG010000019.1, from coordinate 14,916 downwards.
GGAAGGAGGAGTTCTTCACCTCCGGGGACGGCAAGCCCGCCTCCGCGGCCTATGCTCTGCTGGGGCGGGACGTCGCCCTGTCCATGCTGCCCGTGGAGAGTGAGAGCGAGGGCGTGACGGTGCGGGGCTTTGTGTCGAGCCCCTCCGCCGGGCGGGGCAACCGGGCCATGCAGTATTTCTTTGTGAACGGCCGCGCCATCCGCTCCCAGACCCTCCAGGCCGCGGTGGAGCAGGCGTACAAAAACACCCTCCTCGTCGGCCGATTCCCGGCCTGCGTGCTGTATATCGAGCTGCCCCTCGGGGCCGTGGACGTGAACGTGCACCCCACGAAGAGCGAGGTGAAGTTCTCCCACGAGAAGCGGGTGTTCGACGCCGTGTATTACGGCGCGCTGAACGCCGTCCGCGGCGAGGACCGGACCCTCTCCATGGACCTCTCCGCCGGGACCCGGAAAAAGCTCGCGCCGACCCCGCCGGAACGGCCCGCGGAGCCCGTCCCCGCGCCGGAAAAAGCGCCTGCCCCGAGCCGGACGGAGGCCTCGGTTTCTCCAGGCCCGGTTTCCCGTCCGGCCCCCGTCCCGGCAGGCCGCCCGGCGGAGACCGCTCGGGTCCGCACCCCGATCCCGGCCTACGGCCGCAGCGAGACGGTGTTCATCCCCCGGCGGGAGCCCGCCGTCCCCGTCCCCGCTCCGAAACCCGCCGCGACGCCTGCGCCGAAGCCCAAACCTGCGCCCGAACCCGCGCCGGAGCCGGCCCAGACGTCCCTCTTCCCGGAGGAGCCGGCGTCCGCCCCCGCCGTCCGCGTGGTGGGGGAGGTGCTGAAGACCTACATCGTCGCCGAGCGGGGCGATACCGTGCTCCTCATCGACAAGCACGCCGCCCACGAGCGCATGAACTTCGACCGGCTGCTCTCGGAGGGCCGGGAGCTCCTGTCCCAGGGCCTCATGTCGCCGGTGCCGTGGAAGCCCTCCCGGGAGGACCGGGAGGCCGTGGAGGAAAACGGGGCGCTCCTCGCGGAGCTGGGCTTCGAGCTCGAGTCCTTCGGGGAGGAGGAGCTCCTGGTCCGCGGCGTGCCGGAGGCCCTCGATCCCGCGGAGACCGTCCCCGCCCTGGAGGAGCTCGCGGAAAAGCTCCGGCGCGGCAGCCGGGACCTCCGCCGGGACGACCTGCTGCACACCATCGCCTGCAAGGCCGCCATCAAGGCCGGCTGGGACACGGACCCCGCTGAGCTGCGGGTCCTCGCGGAGAAGGTCGCCTCCGGCGAGATCAAATACTGCCCCCACGGACGGCCCGTGGCCGTCGAGCTGACCCGCAAGGAGCTGGACAAGCAGTTCCGCCGCATCGTATAAAGGAGTTTTCTATGAAGATCGAATTCACCGACGAGCAGCTCGCCCTGCTCAAGGAGGTCCTGGAGGAGTACGGCTCGATGTGCTACGACGAGATGTTCGAGTACAAGCACATCGCCGTGGACGCCGAGGAGAAGTTCGTCCGGGACGAGTACAACGCCCTGGCCGACGCCGAGGAGGAGCGCTTCAACCGCGTGAAGGCCCTGTCGGACTACATCGTGAAGTACGAGGATCTGATGCGGAATGTATGACCTAGTGGTGATCACGGGCCCCACCGCCACGGGCAAGACCGCCCTGGGGGTGGAAATGGCGCTGGCCTTCCGCGGGGAGATCGTCTCGGCGGATTCCATGCAGGTCTACCGCGGCATGGACATCGGCACCGCGAAGCCGCCCCCCGCCGAGCGCCGCGGCGTGCCCCATCATCTGCTGGACGTGGCGGACCCGCGGGACGACTTCTCCGCGGCGAAATACGCGGCGCTCGCGACGGAGGCGGTGGAGGACATCCGCCGCCGGGGCCTCCTGCCCATCGTCGTCGGCGGCACGGGGCTTTACATCGATGCCCTCCTCCGGGGCACGGACTTCGCGCCCGCGCCGGAGGATCCGGCCCTGCGCGCCGAGCTCGAGGCGGAGTACGACTCCATCGGCGGGGAGGCCTTCCGGGAGAAGCTCCGGGCCGTGGACCCGGACCGGGCGGAAAAGCTCGCTCCCGGGGACAAGAAGCGCCTCGTGCGCGCCATGGAGGTCTACCGCCTCACGGGGGAGACCATCACCGCCCACGACGAGCGCACGAAGGCCGTTCCGCCCCGGTACAGGGCCATGAAGCTCGCGCTGGACTTTGCCGACCGGGAGCGCCTGTACGCCCGGATCGACGAGCGCGCCGCCCGGATGTTCGACGACGGCCTCGTGGAGGAGGTCCGGGGACTTCTGGACGCGGGCGTGCCCCTCGGCGGCACGGCGATGCAGGCCATCGGCTACAAGGAGGTCGCGGCCCACTTGGTGGGGGAGTTGACCCTTCCGGAAGCGATGGAGCTCGTCCAGCGCCGCTCCCGGCAGTACGCCAAGCGCCAGCTCACCTGGCTCCGGCGGGACGAAAGCCTCCGCTGGGTGCGCTGGGAGGATGCGCCGGATTTTGAAAGCGTTCGACCGCTTTCGACGGGATACGCCGTCGAAACCCCGTAAAATAGGCGCTGTACATGGTTTTTGTACAAAATCACTATTTTACGGAGCGGCGGGATATGCTACAATATTATGTAAATCATCGGCCGTCTCCGGAAGGGACGGCAGTTATGCAGAAGCAGAAGGAATTGCAGGATCTTTTTCTCAACCAGGCCCGTCGGGACCGGACGCCGGTGACGGTGTTCCTCATGAACGGGTTCCAGCTCCGCGGCACGATCCGGGGGTTCGACGCCTTCGTCGTGCTCGTGGATTCCGACGGGAAGCAGCAGATGATCTACAAGCACGCCATTTCCACGGTGGCCCCGGTCCGGGCGGTGGCGGTAACGGAGGGACCAGACTGAGTGAACAAATCGAACACCCTGATGAAGGTCGTGAGCGCGCTGGTGTTCCTCGCGATGGCGGCCTATCTGGGCTTTTATCTCGTGGAGCGCATGATCGATCCCGTGCAGACGGCGCTGGTGGTGACCGCCACCATGTCCGATTCCGCGCCCATGAGCGGCCTTGTTGTGCGGGATGAGGTGGTCCTGCAGGGGGACGCGCCGTACATAGACGTGATCGCCGAGGACGGGGAGCGGATCGCCTTCGGGCAGACCGTGGCCCTCGTGTACGATTCCGAGGACGCCCTGCTGCGGGCGGAGGAGCTTGCGGACACGGAGCAGGAGATCGAGAGCGTGCGCGCCGCCCTGTCCGGCGCCCGGACCGTGACCTCCGGGGACCGGGACAGCTCCATCCTGGACGCGATGGTGGGCCTCTCGGCCTCTCTGCGGAGCGACGGACTGCGCTCCCTGGACACGCGGCAGAGCACCCTGGCGAGCCTGCTGTTCCGGCGGGAGGTGTCCGACGCGACGGAGGACTATCTCGCCGCGCTGGAGGCGGAGCGTTCGGATCTGCTCCGGGGCGCCGCCGGGGAGCGGACCCCCATCCTCGCGAGCCAGAGCGGGACCTACGCGAGCATCGTGGACGGCTTCGAGGGCGTGGACCCGGCCTATGTGGAGGATCTCGGCCCGGCGGAGCTGCGGGAGATCATCGCCGCCGAGCGGACGGAGGATCCCGCCGCCATCGGCAAGCTCGTGCTGTCCTTCAACTGGTACTACGCCGCGATCCTCGACCGGGAGGACGCCGGACGTCTCGAGGAGGGGCAGCGGGTGCGCCTGTCCTTCGGCAGGTATACCAGCGGCGCGCTCTCCGCCCGGGTGGCGAAGCTCGGCCGCATCGAGGGGGACGAGCGCCTTGTCCTGTTCCGCATGGACCGCGGCCTGACGGAGATGCTGGCGGTGCGCGCGGTGGCGGCGGAGCTCATCTACAGCGAGTACACCGGCCTGCGCGTCCCGCTGGACGGGCTGTACCGCTACTACGCGGGCTACGTCTCCGAGGAGGACGCCGCGTGGCTCTCCGAGGGGCAGACGGTGACGCTGACCCTGGGGGACGAGAGCGTCGAGGCGCTGGTCTCGGACCTCAGCAACCCCCGCCGCTACGGGGAGCTGCCCGCGGGCGTCGAGGCCGACAGCGACCTGGACACCCGCCCGAAGCGCAGCCTTGCCGTGTTCGCCTGGCGCTGGGACGCCGGGGCGGACGCGCCGGACTTCTCCTCCGGCGGCGGCACGGTGCTGGCGGACGAGGGCCGTCGGACACTGCCCGTCGTGAACTACTACGACTACGACCCGGAGATCGACCGCCTCTGCGTCTTTACCATGACCGGCCTGCAGGCCGAGCGCAAGAAGGTGGAGCTCGTTTTCGCGGGCGAGGAATACTGCCTGCTCTCCTCCGAGGGGGACGACGCCCTCCGGGAGGGGAACGAGGTCATCGTGCAGGCGTCGGGACTCTATAACGGCAGGGTGTTTCGCGGATGAACATGGAGAACTATTCGATTGAGGAACGGATCGCGCTGGTGCGGGAGGACATCGCCCGGGCGGCGGACGGCCGGGACGTGACCCTCGTGGGCGTCTCGAAGACGAAGCCCGCGGAGCTCGTGCGCCGCGCGGTGGCCGCGGGCCTCACCGTCTTGGGGGAGAACTACGTCCAGGAGTTCCGGGAGAAAGCCGAGGCCGGCGCCTATGAGGGCGCGGAGGTCCATATCATCGGGCACCTGCAGAAGAACAAGGTGAAGTACGTCGTGGGAAAGGCGGCGCTCATCCAGTCGGTGGATTCGATCGCGCTCCTCGCGGAGATCGGAAAGCGCGCTGCCTCCCTCGGCATCGTGCAGGACGTGCTCGCGGAGGTGAACATCGGCGGGGAGGACAGCAAATCCGGCCTGGACCCTGCGGCCCTGCCGGAGCTGCTCGGCGCGGCGGGGACCGTCCCCGGGGTGCGGGTCCGCGGCCTTATGGCCATCCCCCCGGCGGAGGGCTCGGCGGCGTATTTTCCCCGGTTGTATCACCTTTTTATTGACAATAAAGCAAAAAAATACGATAATGTCAGCATGGATTTTCTGTCCATGGGCATGTCCGAGGATTACGAGGCCGCCATTTGCGAGGGCGCGAACATGGTCCGCGTCGGGTCGCTGATCTTCGGGCCGCGCCGGTATCTCTGAGATCCAAGGGAATTTTTCAATATAACGCAGGAGGCAAACGATGGGTTTTCTGGATGAGCTGAAAAAGCTGACCAAGCCGTACGACGAGGACGACGAATTCTTCGACGACGAGGACGAAGGCTTCGACGACGAGCCGGCCGCGTTCGTCCCGGCCCGGGCCGAGCGCGCGGAAAAGCGCGATGCTTTCGCGGAGGAGGCCCCCGGCTTCGAGGCGCGTCCCGCCGCGAAAAAGGATAACAAAGTTATGAGCATCCACACCACCACGGCGGTGCAGGTGGTGCTCTCCAAGCCCGAGCGCTTCGAGCAGGCGGCGGAGATCGCCGACCACCTGCGGGAGAAGCGCACCGTGGTCATGAACCTCGAGACCACGAACAAGGATGTTGCCCGCCGTCTGGTGGACTTCCTCTCCGGCGTGGCCTACGCGAACGACGGCAAGATCAAGAAGGTCGCCATAAACACCTACATCATCACCCCGTACAACGTGGACATCATGGGCGACCTGATCGATGAGCTCGAAAACAACGGCGTATACATTTGATCCTACCATATAAAGACCGACCGAAATACAGAAAGGACGTGGACAAGATATGATCACGGCACAGGATATTCGCGAAAAAACCTTTGAAAAGTCTTTCAACGGCTACAATATGTCCCAGGTGGACGCCTTCCTGGACGAGCTCTCCGCCGAGCTCTCCGCCGCGGCGAAGGAGAACGCCGCCCTCAAGAGCAAGATGAAGGTCCTGGTGGAGAAGGTGGAGGAATACCGCCAGACCGAGGACTCCATGCGCCTGGCCCTGCTCTCCGCCCAGAAGATGGGCACGCAGATCGAATCCGACGCGCAGGCCAAGGCCGACGCCATCCTGGCCGAGGCCCGCGAGAGCGCCGAGCGGCTGACCCGCCGCGCCACGGACGGCATTGCGAACGAGGAGGCTAAGCTCGAGGAGGCCAAGAAGGCCACCGCCAAGTTCTTCGACCACATGCGGAGCGTCTGCGAGAAGCAGATCGAGTTCTACAACAAGCTCGGCGGCATGCGCCTCGTCGGAGAGGACGCGCCGGCTGCCGCGCCGGCTCCCGCGCCGGCTCCCGCGCCGGCTCCCGCGCCCGCCGAGACCGAGGTGGACGAGGCCGTCCGCAGCATCGAGACCTCCGTGGCCGACGCCGCGCTGGACGAGCCCGAGACCCTGACCCTCGACACCGCGATTCCCGAGGAGGAGGAGCCCACCCGCCGCTTCGGAGACGACCTGGGCCGCAAGAAGCGCGGATTTGACGATTTCCGCTTCGACGACGAGATCTGACCCATTCAAACCTGCCTGGGCGGAGCGAAACGGCTCCGCCCTTGCAAGCTATATATAGGAGATACAAGACCCATGGATTACAACGCCACCGTCAACCTTCCGAAGACCGATTTCCCCATGCGGGCGGGCCTGCCGAAGCGGGAGCCGGAGATGCTCGCCGCCTGGGAGGAGCTCGATCTCTACCATGAGCTCCTCAAAAAGAACGAGGGCAAGCCCCTGTTCCTCCTGCACGACGGCCCTCCCTTCTCGAACGGCAACATCCACATGGGCACCGGCCTCAACAAGTGCCTCAAGGACTTCATCGTCCGCTACAAGAGCATGGCCGGCTTCAACGCGCCGTACACCCCCGGCTGGGACAACCACGGCATGCCCATCGAGTCCGCCATCATCAAGGAGCAGAAGCTCAACCACAAGGCCATGAGCACCTCCGAGTTCCGCACGGCCTGCCAGAACTACGCCGAGCACTACCTCGACGTCCAGCGGCAGAGCTTCAAGCGCCTCGGCGTCCTGGGCGACTGGGACCATCCCTACAAGACCATGGAGCCCCGCTTCGAGGCGGAGGAGGTCAAGGTCTTCGGCAAGATGTACGAGAAGGGCTACATCTACAAGGGCAAGAAGCCCGTGTACTGGTGCCCCAAGGACGAGACGGCCCTCGCCGAGGCGGAGATCGAGTACTCCGAGGACGAATGCCAGTCCATCTACGTGAAGTTCAAGGTCGTGGACGACCACGGGATGCTCGGGCAGTACTGCGATCGGAACGAGCTCTATTTTGTCATCTGGACCACCACCACCTGGACCATCCCCGGCAACCAGGCCATCTGCCTGAACGCCGACCTCGACTACGTCCTCGCGAAGCAGCCGAACGGCGAGGTGTACATCCTGGCCCGCGGGCGTCTGGAGGACGTGGAGCGCGTCACCGGCCTGACCTTCGAGATCCTCGCGGAGATGAAGGGCTCCGACTTCGAGCTCATGACCGCAAAGCACCCGCTGTATGACCGGGAGAGCGTCGTCATCCTGGGCGACCACGTCACCCTGGACGCCGGCACCGGCTGCGTCCACACCGCGCCCGGCCACGGCCAGGAGGACTATGAGGTCTGCCGCAAATACGACGCCTCCGGCAAAACGAACATCGGCATCCTCGTCCCCGTGGACGACAGCGGCCGCATGAACGAGCTCTCCGGTCCCTACCAGGGCCTCACGACGGACGACGCCAACCAGAAGATCTTCGCGGACCTTCTGTACTGCGGGGCCCTGCTCGCGAGCGAGACCATCGTCCACCAGTACGCCCACTGCTGGCGCTGCCACAGCCCCATCCTCTACCGCGCGACGGACCAGTGGTTCTGCTCCGTGGACGCCTTCAAGGAGGACGCCGTCCGGGCCGCGCGGAAGGTGAAGTGGAACCCCGAATGGGGCGGCGACCGCATGGAGAGCATGATCCGTGAGCGCGCCGACTGGTGCATCAGCCGCCAGCGCCGCTGGGGCCTGCCCATCCCCGTGTTCTACTGCGCGGACTGCGGAAAGCCCGTCTGCACGCCCGAGACCATCGACTCCGTGTCGAGGATCTTCGGCGAAAAGGGCTCGAACGCCTGGTTCGATCTGGATGCCGCCGAGCTCCTGCCCGCGGGCTTCGTCTGCCCCCACTGCGGCGGAAAGGTCACGGAGAAGGAGACCGACACCCTGGACGGCTGGTTCGACTCCGGCTCCACCCACATCGCCTCCATGGAGCTCGACGCCCCCGGCGTCTGGCCTTCCGACCTCTACCTGGAGGGCGGCGACCAGTTCCGCGGCTGGTTCCAGTCGAGCCTTCTCACTGCCGTAGCCGTGAAGGGCGAGGCTCCGTACCGGAGCGTCCTCTGCCACGGCTGGACCGTGGACGGCGAGGGCCGCGCCATGCACAAGAGCCTCGGCAACGGCATCGCGCCGGAGGACATCATCAAGAAATACGGCGCCGACCTCTGCCGCCTCTGGGCTGCCAGCGCGGACTTCCGCCTGGATATGCGCGCGTCGGACGCCATCTTCAAGCAGCTCTCGGACAAATACCTCAAAATCCGCAACACCGCCCGCTTCATCCTCGGAAACCTGGACGACTTTGATCCGAACAAGGACCAGGTCGCGCTGGACGCCATGCTCCCGCCGGACCGCTGGGCTTTGGCCCGCTGCGCGGCCCTGACGGAGAAGTGCCTCGCCTCCTATGAGAAGTACGAGTTCTGGCAGGTCACCTACGCCATCCACAACTTCTGCGTCGTGGATATGTCGAACATCTACCTCGACATCGTGAAGGACCGCCTGTACTGCGAGGCCCGGGGCAGCCTGCCCCGCCAGAGCGCCCAGACCGCGATGTGGCTCATTCTGGACGCCATGGACCGCCTGCTCGCGCCGATCCTGGCCTTCACCTCGAACGAGATCTGGGGCAGCATGCCCCACCTCGCGAGCCAGGACGCCCGGCACGTCATGCTGAACGATATGCCCGCCGTCCAGGAGAGCTGGAAGCTCTCCGAGGAGGACGAGCTCTTCTGGGCGGACAGTCTGCGCCTGCGCGCCGATGTGAACAAGGCCCTCGAGCTGGCCCGCGCCGACAAGATCATCGGCAAGCCCCTGGAGGCCAAGGTCACGATCCACGTCGCCCCCGAGGCGAAGGAGGTCATGGACCGGGTGAAAAAGCAGCACCTCGAGGCCCTGCTCATCGTCTCCGAGGCGGAGCTGCGCGACGGCGCCGGCGAGGGCTGGGCCGGCACGGAGCTGCCGGGCGTGACCGTGGAGGTCGCCCCCTCCGCGGCGCCGAAGTGCCCGCGCTGCTGGACCCACAGCCCCACCGTCGGCCAGGATCCCGACTACCCCGAGCTCTGCGCCCGCTGCGCCCGTGCTCTGAAGTTCATGGCGGAGAAATAATATTTTCCCCGCCTCCCCTGGGAGGAATCACCCATGCTCTACGCGATCGTCGTCGTGCTGATCCTCATCGCCGACCAGGCCGTGAAGTTCTATACGACGAAAAACATCCTGCTGAACGCTGTCGGGGCCGACTGCGTGAAGCTCATCGACGGCGTCGTCCACATGACGAACGTCCACAACTACGGCGCGGCCTTCGGCATCTTCCAGAACGCCCGCTGGCCGCTGACGATTCTTTCCGCCGTGTTCGTCGTTGCCATCATCGTGCTCATCAGCCGTGAGATCATCCACACCCGCATCGGCCGGTGGCTCGCGGTGCTGGTGGTGGCGGGCGCGCTCGGCAACTGCATCGACCGCCTGCTGTACGGCTATGTGGTGGATATGTTTGAGGTGGAGTTCTTCAACTTCGCCGTCTTCAACGTGGCGGACATCTTCATCACCGTCTGCGGCATCCTGTTCTGCATCCACCTGCTCGTGCACAACGAGCCGGAGGCGGTCCGGGAGGCCAACGAGCCGGAGTTCATCCGCCGCCGCCGGGAGGCGAAGGCCGCCGCCGCGAAGGACGACCCCTACGCCGCCATCCCGAAGCGCGGCGAGCACCGCTCCCTGGAGGACGAGCTCGCCCCCGAGGACCCGGACGATCTCTTCTCCGAGTGGAGCTTCGGGGACGAGATCCCGGCGCCGAAGCCCGAGCCCGCGTCCGAGCCGGAATACGAGCCCTCGCCCGAGCCGGAGCCCGAGCCGGAGCCGGTCGAGGCGCCCGCGGAGGAGCCGGAGCTGCCCGAGGAGCCGGAGGAGACGGACGGGGAGGAGACCTACTCCCTGGATGACATCCTCTCCGAGTTCGGGGACCTTTGACCATGGAAAACACCATAATCATCACGGCATTGGAGGGCGGCGATCGGATCGACGCCCTCCTCGCCCGTTCCGAGGCGATCCGCAGCCGCAGCGCCGCCGCCCAGCTCCTGGAGCGCGGCCTTGTGACCCTGAATGGAAAGCCCGTCAAAAAGAATTACCGTACCGCGCAGGGGGATGAATTCACCGTGACCCTGCCGGAAACGGAGGAGACGGACCTTGTCCCCCAGGCCATCCCCCTGGACGTGGTGTATGAGGACGGGGACGTCATCGTGGTGAACAAGCCCCGGGGCCTCGTGGTGCATCCCGCGCCGGGGCATCCGGACGGCACCCTCGTGAACGCGCTGCTGGCCCACTGCGGGGAGAGCCTCTCCGGCATCGGCGGGGAACGCCGTCCCGGCATCGTCCACCGAATCGACAAGGACACCAGCGGCCTCATCATCGCCGCGAAAAACGATATGGCCCACGCCGCCCTGTCCGCCCAGCTCAAGGACCGCACCCTCTCCCGGGTGTACGAGGCCATCGCCCACGGCTCCTTCCGCGAGGACGCCGGCACCGTGGACGCTCCCATCGGCCGGGACCCGAAGAACCGCCAGCGCATGGCGGTCACGGAAAAAAACGCCCGGCCCGCGGTCACCCACTGGGAGGTCCTGACCCGCTACGCCCGGTACACCCACCTCCGCTGCCGCCTGGAGACAGGGCGCACCCACCAAATCCGCGTCCATATGGCCTATACCGGGCATCCGCTTTTGGGGGATACCGTCTACGGCGGACGGCGGGACAAGGGCCTCGACGCCCAGGCCCTCCACGCCCGGGGCCTCAAATTCGTCCATCCCCGCACCGGGGAGCCCGTGGAGCTCTGGACCGAGCTGCCCGACTGGTTCCGGGACGCGCTGTCGAAGCTCGGCCCGCCGCTGGAGTAAGGAGAAGCTATGCTCGCTCTTTTTGTGTATCTGCTGTTCGGGCTGGCTCTGAGCTTCCGTCTGCTGCCGTCGTACCGGGGAACGGTGCGGTGCTGGCTGGGCCTCGCCTTCGGGCAGGCGCTGCTCATGTGGCTGCCCTGCCTGTTCGCGTTTTTCCTGGGCTTCACGAGGCCCGCCGTGACGGGCGCCCTGCTCCTCGCCGCCGCCGGGACGCTGGCGCTTGCCGCGGAATGGCTTATCCGGAACCGGGCGCGGCTGTCCTCTCTGCGGCCTTGTATGCCGGAGCTCTCCCGGTCGGACGCCGTCGGCCTCCTCGTCTCGGCCCTGCTGACCCTGTTCTGCGCGTACCTGCTCCATACCCACGTCCTGATGCCCGGCGAGGACGGCGGCCTCTGGGTGGGGCAGAGCACCTTCGGGGACCTGGGGATGCATCTCGGCTTCACCGAGAGCCTGTACCGGCAGGGCTTTTTCCCGCCGGAGTACAGCATCTACCCCGGCCAGCGGGTGAACTATCCCTTCCTCGTGAACGCCGCCTCCGCGTCCCTGCGGTTTTTCGGCCTCAGCCTCCGCCTGGCGGTCATCGTGCCGAGCGTCGTGATGCTGTTCACGGTCTTCTGGGGCGTGTGGCTCCTCGCGGACAAGCTCACGGGGGGAAAACTCGGCCCGACGCTCATGAGCTGGCTGCTGTTCTTTTTGAACGGCGGCTTCGGCTTCGTGTTTTTCTTCGGGAAGTACCGCTTTTCCGAGATCTTCACGGGCTTCTACACCACCCCGACGAACCTCGTCGGCGAGGACATCCGCTGGGTGAACGTGATCTGCGACATGCTCATCCCCCAGCGGACCACCATGGCGGGCTGGTGCATGGTCGTCCCGGCGATCTTCCTGCTCATCGCCGCCGTCGAAAAGACCCTCGCGGACGGGACCGGCCGGCGGGAATTTCTCGTCCTCGCGGTCCTCGCCGGGGCCATGCCCATGATCCACACCCACAGCTTCCTGGCCCTCGGCATCCTGTCCGCGGCCTGGTTCTTCTGTGCCCTGCCCCGGGCGAAAAAGAGCGGGCGGGTCCGGGAGCTCGTCCTGGGCTATGTCCTCTACGGCGCGGTGTGCCTGGTCCTCGCCCTGCCCCAGCTTCTCGGCTGGACCATGGGCTCGGTGCGGACGGGCAATCTCCTGCAGCTCCACCTGGGCTGGGTGGTCGGCGCGAACGGCGCGATGGAAAACTGGCTGCTGTTTTTCATCATGAACATCGGCGTGGTCTTTCTTGGCATCCTGCCCGCGCTCCTCGGTCTGGCCGGGGAAAAGCGCGCCCTGCTCCTCGGGGCGCAGGCCATCCTCGTGCTCGCGAACCTCGTCGCCTTCCAGCCGAACCTGTACGACAACAACAAGCTCCTGTACATCTGGTTTCTCGTGTCGGACATCCTCGTGTGCGATTTTCTCTGGTCCATCCTGGAGACGGCGCCGAGCCGCGCCCTGCGCTCGGCCCTCGCGGCGGTCCTCGTGTTCCTGGGGACCTTTTCCGGCGGGCTATCCCTCCTGCGGGAGGCGGTCAGCGGGTATCGCCTGCTCTCCGCGGAGCAGGTCGACGCCGCGGAGTTCATTATCGACGAGACCGCGCCGGACAGCGTGTTCCTCACCTCCACCGCCCACACGAATCCCGTTTCCGTCCTCACCGGGCGGAACATCGTCTGCGGGTCGAGCCTGTACCTGTACTTCCACGGCGTGGACTACCAGGCGCGGGAGGCGCTGCTGCCGGAGCTCTACGCCGGGGGCCCGGCCTTCGAGGACGGCGCGCGGGACCTGGGGATCGACTATGTCTACGTCGGGGAGAGCGAACGGGCCGCCTATGACGTGGACATGGGCTATTTCCGCGCCAACTACCCCGCTGTGTACGAGGACGGCGGAATAACCATCTTCCAAATCGGCGGATAATATGCTATGATAGCAGGACATCGGAGGTATGATGCGATGAAGAAAACGGTTTTATGGATCCTCTGCGCGGCGCTGGTCCTGTGCGTCGAAAACGGCGTCCGAGCCCGCGCCGAATCTCGAGCCCCTGGCCCCTGTGACCCCGGACCCCGCGATCGAGGCGGCGTCCGCCGCCGACGCCGAGGTCCTGCGCGCGGAGGAGCCGCCCGCCTCCGCGACGGACGCTTCCGTGGACGCCGAGGCCCTTGCCGCGGCGGAGAGCTGCGTCGGCCGCTCCCTGGAGGAGCTCTATGCCGCCGTGGGCGAGCCTACGGGGGAGACGCGCTACGCCGCCTCCTGCCTGGAGGAGAACGCCGAGGACGGCATGCTCTTTTACGACGATCTGGGCTTCTACGTCTGGACGGTGCGGAACGCCGACGGCGAGACCGTCCACGCGGTCTATCCCCTGGAGTGATTCTGCCTCCAACTCCTCCCGTTCGGTCAAAAAACTCACAAAAAAGACTCCTGGACCGAAAAGAATGGACTTTTTGCAGAGTATGTGGTATTCTTAACTATATGCGATTCTTATTTTCGCGTGCGGAAAGGAGGGATCGGTGTGCTTCGTCTGTCAGAGCTGCGCAATTTGCTGCTTTGGGGCGGATTGGAACGGGAAACCTTTCAGGCTCTTCGTCCCGCGATTTCGGAGGAGAACCATGTGACGCTCACCGTCGGAACCGCCATCTCCGCGGCGTTTTTTGCGCTTCTCGCCGCGGTCAGTCCGTTTCTGAGCGGCGCGGTGAACGGCAACACTCTGCTGTATATCGGCTCTGCCGCGGCGATGCTGGCGCTGTACTTTCTGGTGCGTTTTCTGGGCGAGGGGCATCTGGGCTTCGTTCCGTGGCTTGTCTTTGTGTTTGAACTGATCCTGTATGGCTTTGCCGCCTGGGCCTCGCTGAAGCATCCCGAGTATCCCGCAGTCTCCATCATCGTGTTTCTCGTGATGGTCCCCCTGCTCTTTCCGGGCCGCCCGGTGGATATGATCGGCCTGACCGTGTTTGTCGCGGCGGCGTTCATTGTGCTCTGTCTGCGTATGAAGGAGCCCGACATCGCTCGGGACGATGCCTGGAATGTGATCTCTTTCGGCCTTGTGGGGATCGCGGCGAACATCCTCATGCTGCGGATCAAGCTGCGCTCCCTCCGTCAAACTAGGGAGATCGGCTATCTGAGCGTGACGGACCTGCTCACCGGGGCCAAGAACCGCAACTGCTACCAGAACGATCTGCCCGTGGCCGCCGGGCGCTGCCGGGAGACGCTCCTGTGCGTCTTTGCCGACGTGAACGGCCTGCACGAGCTGAACGACCGGAAGGGCCATGAGGCCGGCGACCGCATGCTGATCCTCGTGGCGGAGGAGCTGATAAAGCACTTTGGCCTCGAGCAGGTCTACCGCATCGGCGGCGACGAGTTCGTCGTCTTCCGGCCGGACGCCTCCCAGGACGAAACGGAGGCGGCGCTGGACGAGATGCGGGGCGTCTTCAGGGCGCAGGGGTACTATGTCTCCTTCGGCATGGCGGAGGAGTCCGCAAAGACCGTGGACGCCGAGGAGCTGGTCCGCCGGGCGGAGACGGCCATGTACGAGGAAAAACGGCGGTATTACGAGACGGTCGGCGTCGACCGCCGCCACCGCACCGACGTCAAGCTGAAATGATCCGATCGAATCCAAAAAGCAGCGTCCCGGGAGGGACGCTGCTTTTTTCGTATCGGTCGTTCTTCAGAGGTAGTACAGCTTTTTCGCCATGTAGGTCAGCTCGTCCCGGACGTCCGGGTGAGCGATGGCGATGAGGGCGTTGGCGCGTTCCTTCAGGGAGCCTGCCCGCAGGTGGGCGACGCCGTATTCCGTGACGATGTAGTCCGCGTAGTTGCGGGGGATCGTGACGCCCGCGCCCTGGGCCAGCATGGGCACGATCTTGGAAACGCCCTTGCGGGTCTTGGAGGTGAAGGCCATG
>CAJOIG010000018.1 GCA_905234575.1 uncultured Oscillospiraceae bacterium | reverse complement strand
GCTTTGCGCGGACGATTACCGCACCCGCGCGGTGAAGGTCCTGGGCCTGTTTCTTGAAGAGTTCTCCGCGGAGGAGCTTTCCGCCATCGCCGCGGCCTCCTACGCCGACAACTTTGACGATCCCGCCGTCGCGCCGCTGCGGATTCTGGACGACGACACCGCCGTCCTGGAGCTCTGGCACGGCCCCACGAGCGCCTTCAAGGACATGGCTCTGCAGATCATGCCGCGGCTTCTCACCGCGTCCCTGCGGAAAAACGGGGAAGAGCGCACCGTGAGCATTCTCGTCGCCACAAGCGGCGACACCGGCAAGGCCGCGCTGGAGGGCTTTCGGGACGTGCCCGGCACCCGCATCATGGTGTTCTATCCGCGGGACGGCGTTTCCGAGATCCAGCGTCTGCAGATGGCGACCCAGGAGGGCGGAAACGTCAACGTCGTCGCCGTGAACGGCAACTTCGACGACTGCCAGACCGGGGTCAAAAAAATCTTCGGGGATTCGACTTTCGCGAAGGAGCTCGACGGCCGGGGCTATTTCCTCAGCTCCGCGAACTCCATCAACTGGGGCCGTCTTGTGCCGCAGGTGGCGTACTATTTCTCCGCCTACTGCGACATGGTGAATGCCGGACGGATCGCGCTGGGCGACCCTCTGGATTTCTGCGTGCCTACCGGGAACTTCGGCAACATCCTGGCCGGGTGGTTCGCCAAGAAGATGGGCCTTCCCGTCGGGACCTTCCTGTGCGCCTCGAACGACAACAATGTCCTGACGGACTTTTTCGCCACCGGCGTGTACGACCGCAACCGTCCGTTCTACCTCACGGGCTCGCCCTCCATGGACATCCTCGTGTCGTCGAACCTCGAGCGTCTTCTGTACTGCGTGACCGAGGACGCCGCCTTTGTCGCGGAATGCATGGCAAAGCTCGCGTCCAAGGGACGGTACGAAGTCCCCGCCGCGGTGATGGACCGCATCCGGGCGGATTTCCGCGGCGGCTTCTGCCGCGACGCCGAGTCCCGGGAGGAAATCGCCCGCCGCTTCCGCGAGGGGGTTCTCATGGATACCCACACCGCCGTGGCGAGCCGGGTCCTGCGCCGATTCCGCGAGGAAAACGGAACGGACCGTCCCTGCGTCATCGTCTCCACCGCGAGTCCCTTCAAGTTCGGAGCGACCGTTCTTTCCGCCCTCGGCGTGAACACGATCGAGCAGGGACCCGCGCTGATGAGCGTTCTGACGGAGGCCACCGGCGTACCCGCGCCGAAGCCGCTGGCGGCGCTCGCGGGTAAGCCCGTCCGCTTCACGGACTGGGTGGAGATCCCCGCCATGAAGGACGCCGTCTCCGCGTTCCTCGCGTAAGGGGCGGCTTTACGGATGTCGCTGTACGCCATCGGGGACCTGCACCTGAGCTTCGCCGCGGACAAGCCCATGGATGTGTTCGGCCCGGCGTGGGAGAACCATGTCGAAAAGCTCCGCGAGGGTTTTTCGACCCTGGGGGAGGAGGACGTCTGCGTCCTCTGCGGAGACATCAGCTGGGGCATGGATCTTCCCGGCGTCCGGGAGGATTTCCGCTTCATCGACGGATTGCCCGGCCGGAAGATCATCCTCAAGGGCAACCACGACCTGTGGTGGACCTCCATGACGAAGATGACGGCGTTTCTTGAGGAGAACGGGTTTTCCACCATCTCCTTTCTCCACAACAACGCCTGGCCCTACGGAGAGAACGCCGCGATCTGCGGCACCCGCGGCTGGTTTTACGAGGAATCCCGGGGGGAGAACCACGACAAAAAAATGATCGCCCGGGAGGTCCTGCGGCTGGAGGCGTCCCTCAAGGCCGCCGGTGACCGGGAGAAATACGTCTTTCTGCATTATCCCCCCAAATACGGCAATTACCTCTGTCCCGAGATCCTGGAGCTTCTGCGGACCTACGACGTAAAGACCTGCTGCAGCGGACATCTCCACGCCGAGAGCCTCCGCTGGGCCTTCAACGGATGGTATGAGCACACGAGACACCTCTGCGTCTCCGGCGACGGCATCGGTTTTCGGCCTTGCAAGATCCTGTGATTTCTGCTAAAATGCCATCTTGACTGTTCTACCCTTATTTGTATATAATATTTTTCCGGCATAGAATTGGAAGGAGATCGAAACATGATCGTAAAGAACCTGGAAAAGAAAGAAAAAAGCACCGTGTCCTTTGACGTCCTCTGCGACGCCGCCGAGTTCGAGAAGGCGCTGAACGCCGCCTATCGCAAGAACAAGAGCAAGATCTTCGTGCAGGGCTTCCGCAAGGGCAAGGCTCCCCGCATGATCATCGAGGGCCTGTACGGCAAGGACGTGTTCTACGAAGACGCTGCCGACGAGCTCGCGCCCGAGGCGTTCCGCTTCGGTGTGGAGCAGGAGGGACTGCGTACGGTGGGAAGCCCCGCCATCACCGATTTTTCGGTCTCCGACGACAAGGAGCTCACCATGAGCTTTATGACCGCGGTCTGGCCCGAGGTCACCCTCGGCGAGTATAAGGGCATCTCCGCGCCCAAGGCGAAGGTGGAGATCACGGACGAGAAGGTGGACGAGGAGCTTGAGCGCGTCCGCCGCCGCAACGCCCGCATCGTCACCGCCGAGCGTCCCGCGCAGGACGGCGACACCGCCATCATCGACTACCTCGGCACCGTGGACGGCGTTCCCTTCGACGGCGGCAAGGACGAGAACCACGGCCTGGTGCTGGGCTCCGGCACCTTCATCCCCGGCTTTGAGGAGCAGGTCATCGGCATGAGCGTGGGCGAGGAGAAGGACCTCACCGTCACCTTCCCCGAGGACTACCACGGCAAGGAGCTCGCCGGCAAAGAGGCCGTCTTCCATGTGAAGCTCAACGACCTCAAGGAAGAGATCATGCCGGATCTGGACGACGAGTTCGCGAAGGACGTCTCCGAGTTCGATACCCTCGCCGAGTATCGCGAGGCAATCCGCGGCCGCGTGGAGACCGTCGAGAAGGACAATGCCGAGTCCGACTTCCAGAACGCCCTCATCGAGAAGGCCTGCGAGAACATGACCGCCGACATCCCCGACGCCATGGTCGAGGATCACCTGGACAGCATGGTCCGCGAGTACGACCAGAACATGCAGGCCAGCGGCCTGAGCCTTGAGACCTACCTGCAGTATATGGGTCAGACCATGGATGCCTTCCGCGGCTCCATGCGTCCCATGGCCGAGCGTCGCGCGAAGACCGAGGTCCTGCTGGACAAGATCGCGGAGGTCGAGGCCATCGAGGTCACCGAGCAGGAGATCGACGAGGAGTACGAGAAGGCCGCCGACAACTACCAGGTGGACCTGGAGGTCGTGAAGAAGGCCGTGCACGTCTCCGCCATCGAGGGCGATATCAAGTCCCGCAAGGCCGCGCAGATCGTCTTTGACAACGGCGTCGCCACCGAGCCCGAGGCCGAGCAGCCCGCGGAGGAGAAGGCGGAGGAGCCCGCCGCTGAGAAGCCCGCGAAGAAGACCCGCAAGGCGCCCGCCAAAAAGAAGGCGAAGGAGCCCGAGGCTTCCGAAGCTCCCGAGGCCGCCGAGGCTCCCGCGGAGGACAAGGCGGAATAACCGCCCCAGAATCTGGATAGGCTCTACTATATGGGTCTGCCGCCGGACGGTTCGACCGGGCGGCAGACCCTGTTTCGGAAAGGAGCAGCCCTATGAGCTTAGTACCCTATGTAGTGGAACAGACCTCGCGCGGCGAGCGTTCCTACGATATTTTCTCCCGCCTCCTGAACGACCGCATCGTCATGCTGTCGGAGGAGGTCAATGATGTCACGGCGTCCCTCGTCGTGGCGCAGCTTCTGTACCTGGAGGCGCAGGACCCCGACAAGGACATCCAGTTCTACATCAATTCCCCCGGCGGGTCCGTCACGGCCGGCATGGCGATCTATGACACCATGCAGTACATCAAGTGCGACGTTTCGACCATCTGCATCGGCATGGCCGCGTCCATGGGCGCCTTCCTGCTGTCCTCCGGCGCGAAGGGCAAGCGCATCGCGCTGCCGAACGCCGAGATCATGATCCACCAGCCCTCCGCCGGCACCCAGGGACAGATCACCGACATGGCGATCCATCTGCGCCGCCTGGAGGTCATCAAAAAGCGCATGAACGGCATCCTTGCCGAGAACACCGGCAAGCCCATCGAGGTCGTCACCGCCGACTGCGAGCGCGACAACTTCATGACCGCGGAGGAGGCGGTGGAATACGGCCTCATCGACAAGGTCATCTACAAACGGTAAAACGAGGTAAAAGCAGCTATGCCGAAAGAGGGCGATAAGAGAGTGCGCTGCAGCTTCTGCGGCAAGCCCCAGTCCCAGACCAACCGTCTCATCGCGGGCAACGACGCCTATATCTGCGACGAGTGCGTTCGTCTATGCATCGACATCATCGGGGACGACTTCTACGAGGACGAACCCGAAAACGTCGGACAGGGACGGAAGAAAACGACGTCCCTGACGGAGCAGAGTGTCCCGAAGCCCCGGGAGATCAAGGCCGCGCTGGACGACTATATCATCGGCCAGGAGCGGGCCAAGATCGCGCTTTCCGTGGCGGTTTACAACCACTATAAGCGCATCCTCCACGGCGGCGAGAACGGCGTGGAGCTGCAGAAATCCAACATCCTCCTCGTCGGTCCCACGGGCAGCGGCAAGACGCTGTTTGCCCAGACCATGGCGCGGATGCTGGATGTCCCCTTCGCCATCGCGGACGCCACGACGCTTACCGAGGCGGGCTATGTCGGCGAGGACGTGGAAAACATCCTGACCCGGCTCCTGCAGGCGGCGGACTTCGATGTGGAGCGCGCCCAGCACGGGATCATCTACATCGACGAGATGGATAAGATCTCCCGCAAGAGCGAGAACACCTCCATCACCCGGGACGTCTCCGGCGAGGGCGTGCAGCAGGCGCTGCTGAAGATCCTGGAAGGGACCGTCGCCGCCGTGCCGCCCCAGGGCGGACGGAAGCATCCGCACCAGGAGTTCATCCACATCGACACGAGCGACATCCTGTTCATCTGCGGCGGCGCCTTCGACGGCCTCGAGAAGATCATCGAAAACCGCCTGGACCGTCGGAGCATGGGCTTCGGCGCCGAGGTGTCCTCCAAGAAGGATAAGGACGTCGGAGAGATCCTGTCCCACGTCCAGTCCCACGACCTTTTGAAGTTCGGCATCATTCCGGAGCTCATCGGCCGTCTGCCCGTCATCACGACGCTGGACAGCCTCAGCGCGGACGATCTGGTCCGCATCCTCACGGAGCCGAAAAACGCCATGACGCGGCAATATCAGGCGCTGCTGGGCTACGACGACGTGGAGCTCGTTTTCGAGCGCAGCGCCCTGCGGGCCATCGCGGACAAGGCGATCGCTCTCGAGATCGGCGCCCGCGGCCTTCGCAGCATCTTGGAGGGCATCATGACCGAGGTGATGTTCGAGGTCCCCTCGGACCGCACCATCGAGAAGGTCGTTATCACCGAGGAATGCGTCAAGAACGGCTCGCGTCCCGTCGTATACCGTCGGAGCCGGGAGAGCCTGGACGCTTCGTAAACATCCGGGCCGCACGTACCGTGCGGCCCATCCGGCATTTTTAGAGGTTTATCGGTTATGGATATGGACATCGAGACATCCGAGGCCGTGCGTCCCACGGCGCTTCCGGTCATCCCGCTGCGGGGCATTTCCGTATTTCCCGGGATGATTCTGACCTTCGAGGCAGAGCGCTCCATCACGCTCGCCGCGCTGAAGGCCGCCATGGAATCGGATCAGACCGCGTTTCTCGTCTCCCAGCGGGACGGGTCGGAGGACAGTCTCTCCGGCGCGGACAGCCTGTACAACATCGGGACCGTCTGCCGGATCCGGCAGGTGCTCCGGATCCCGGAGGAGAGATCCGCCCGCGTCCTGGTCGAGGGCGTTTCCCGAGCGTATCTCGTGCGTCTGACGCAGAAGCGCCCGTATTACGCCGCGCAGGTCGAGACCGTCGCCGCGGAGCGTGATCCGCGTTCCGCCGTCAAATCCGAGGCGCTCATTCGGCAGTGCTATGGGCTGTTCGAGGAATACGCGAATGCCGCCGGCATCGACGGACGGGAGATTCTCAAGCACATCCTGGACAGCGATGACCCCGGGTATATCGCGGACTATATCGCGCAGAACATCTACATGCGGCACGGGCAGAAGCAGCTCGTGCTGGAGGAGCTGCGTCCGACGCGGCGCATCGCCCTTGTGAACCGTATGCTGCGCCATGAGCTCGACGTGCTCCAAATGGAGCGCGCCCTGCAGGATTCCACCGCCGAGCAGCTCGGCCGCATCCAGCGGGACATGTTCCTGCGGGAGCAGATGAAGGCCATCCAGGCGGAGCTGGGCGAGGGCGAGGATTTTCAGGACGACATCGAGGAATACCGCGCCGCGGTGGCGAAGGCCGATCTGCCCGAGGAGGTCTCCGAGAAGCTCTGCAAGGAGATCTCCAGGCTCGCGAAGCAGCCCTTCGGCAGCGCGGAGGCGTCCGTCATCCGCAGCTATCTGGACACCTGCCTGGAGCTGCCCTGGAAGATCGAGACCAAGGACAACCTGGACATCGACGCCGTCCGCAGGGCGCTCGACAAGGATCACTTTGGTCTGGATAAAATCAAGGAGCGCATCCTGGAGCATCTGGCGGTCCGGACGCTGGCGCCGGGGGAGAAGGGCTCGATCCTCTGCCTCGTGGGTCCTCCGGGCACCGGCAAGACCAGCATCGCCCAGTCCATCGCCCGGGCGATGGGGCGGAAGCTCTGCCGTCTGTCCCTCGGCGGTGTGCACGATGAGGCGGAGATCCGCGGTCACCGCAAGACCTACGTCGGCGCCATGCCCGGCCGCATCATGGAGGGCATCCGCCAGGCCGGCAGCCGCAATCCGGTCATGGTCCTCGACGAGATCGACAAGCTCGGCTCCGACTATCGGGGCGACCCCTCCGCCGCGCTTTTGGAGGCGCTCGATCCGGAACAGAACGTCCGCTTCCGGGACCATTTCCTCGAGCTGCCCTTCGATCTTTCGGACGTTTTCTTCATCACTACCGCGAACGGGACGGACACCATCCCGGCGGCGCTGCTGGACCGGATGGAGGTCATCCAGCTCGCCGGCTATACGGACGAGGAAAAGCTCGCCATTGCGCGGAAGCATCTTCTTCCGAAGCAGCGCAAAAAGCACGGCCTGACCGGCGCGCAGCTCCGCATCGGCGACGGCGCCCTGCGCGATGTGATCGCCCTGTACACCCGCGAGGCGGGTGTGCGCCGTCTGGAGCAGCAGATCGCCGCGATCTGCCGCAAGACCGCCGCGGGCATCGTGGAGGGGGCTTATAAGAGCCGCTCCGTGCGCTCCTCGGATCTGGAGGAGCTTCTGGGCCCGGCAAAGTTCAAGGATACGCATTTCGGCGGCGCGGCGGAGATCGGTCTCGTCCACGGCCTGGCCTGGACCCGCGTCGGCGGCGAGATCCTGGACGCCGAGGTCGGCATCATGCCGGGCACGGGAAAGCTGGAGCTCACCGGAAACCTCGGCACGGTCATGCAGGAATCCGCCAGAGCTGCCCTGACCTATATCCGCAGTCACGCGGACGAGCTCTCTGTCGATCCCGAATTCTTCAAAACGAAGGACATCCACATCCATTTCCCCGAGGGCGCCATCCCGAAGGACGGCCCCTCCGCGGGAGTGACCATCACCACCGGTCTGGTCTCCGCGCTGACGGACACCCCGGTCCGGCAGGACGTGGCCATGACGGGAGAGATCACCCTCCGCGGGCGTGTGCTTCCCATCGGCGGTCTGCGGGAGAAGACCATGGCGGCCCTGCGCGCGGGGATCCATACCGTTATCATCCCGGCGGATAACGAACCGGACCTCGCGGAGATCGATCCGACCGTCCGGGCGGCCCTGAATTTCGTAACCGCACGGCGTGTCGAGTCGGTGTTGGAAACGGCACTGTGCCGGGAGGAGCGGAATCATGCGGTTTGAACCGGCCATTTTCGTGAAGTCCGCGGGCCGCAAGGCGGATTTTATCCGGGATGACCGGCCCTGCGTCGTGTTCTCCGGAAAGTCCAACGTGGGCAAATCCTCCGTCATCAACTGCCTTCTCAATCGCAAGAACCTCGCGCGCGTCGGCTCCGCGCCGGGGAAGACCACGAATGTGAACTATTTCCTTGTGGCGGATCGGGTCTGGTTCGTGGATCTGCCCGGCTACGGGTATGCCAAGGTGCCGATGAATGAGCGTGAGCGCTGGGGGAAGCTCATGGAGGATTTCTTTTCCGATCCGTCACGGATAACCATGGGCGTGCAGATCGTGGATGGGCGGCACGCGCCCACGGAGCTTGACGTCATGATGAACGAGCTCTTTGCCGGCTGCGGCTGTCCCAGGATCGTCGTTGCGAACAAGCACGACAAGCTCAAGGCCTCCGAACGGGAGCCGAACCTCGCCCGGATCCGCGATACGCTGGCGTTACCGGAGGATGTGCCCCTGATGTATTTCTCCGCGGAGAAGCGTACGGGCAGGGACGAGCTGCGCGCCCGAATCGCGGAGGTCGTGGACCCATGAGCGCCCTCGGAAATATCTGGAACGGCCTGGACTGGTCCGTACTGCTGGATCTTCTGCTCGGCGTCATCCCGGCCCTTATCTGCATCACGCTGCATGAGCTCAGCCACGGCCTTGTCGCCTACTCGCTGGGGGACGATACCGCCAAGCGCGCCGGACGGCTGACGCTGAACCCGCTCGCGCACATCGACTGGTGGGGCCTCGTTATGATGGTGCTGTTCCGGTTCGGCTGGGCAAAGCCCGTGCCGGTGGATATGCGCCGCTTCCGGAACCCGCGGCAGGGCATGGCGCTCACGGCGCTGGCCGGACCGGTGTCGAACCTGATCATCACCGCTGTCTTTCTTCTGCTGTACGGCCTTCTGTACACACCGCTGTACGCAAACGGAGGCGCTGTTGCCTCCGCGATCCTTGAAACGGTCCTGCGGACGGCGTATCTGTCTCTGGCGCTCGCGATTTTCAATTTTATCCCCATTTCCCCCCTGGACGGGTCCAAGGTCCTGTTTTCGTTTCTGAGCGACGAGGCATATTATAAGCTCATGCGCTACGAGCGCTACGGGATGATCGTTCTGATGCTTCTCGTCGCCACCGGCGCGACCTCGGGCGTTCTGTCCACCGTGACGGGATGGGCTTTTGATCATTTGTTCCCGATCGCGGAATTTGCTTTTGAACTGGTAAATCACTAATGGAAAACCCCACCTTCCATCTGGAGGGCGTCGTCAAATCGAAAGAGGAGATGCAGGACTTCGAGGGTCCTCTGGCGCTGATCCTGATGCTGCTGTCGAAAAACAAAATAGAGATCCGCGACATCAAGATCGCCGACATCCTCGACCAGTACCTCGCCTGGCTCGACGAGATGCAGCGCATGGACCTGGACGTGGCGAGCGAATTCGTGCAGATGGCGTCCCATCTCGTCTATATCAAGACGAAAACGCTCCTTGCCGGCACGGAGGAGGTCTCCGAGCTCGAGCTTCTCATGTCGAGCCTGGAGCAGCTGCAGAGCCGGGATACCTTCCAGGCGCTGAAGGAGGTCCTTCCGGCGATGGCGGACCGCCTCGCCCAGGGAGCGCTCCTGTTTTCCACGCCAACGGAGCCCATTCCCAAGTACGGCGAGTACGACTATCGGCACGAGCCCTGGGAGCTTTTCGCCGCGCTGGCGGGGATGCTGCAAAAGGGCGCCGCCGTGCCGGAGGAGGAGACGACCCTTCGCGCCATTCCCCGGCCCATCCTCTACAGCGTCCGGGACAAGGGTCGTCAGCTCCTCGACCTGCTGCAGCGCGGCGGGAATGCCTCGCTGCGCGGTCTGTACGCCTTGGCGGAAAGCCGTTCCGAACTTGTGGCGACGTTCCTGTCCCTTTTGGAGATGTGTTCCCTCGGCAGCGTTTACCTCGAGCGGACGGAGGACGATTACATCGTCCGCTTTGCCGGCGGCGATACCGAAGAGATCCTGGAGAATATGGATTATGGATGAACTGGATTTGAAAGCGGCCGTGGAGGCGATCCTGTTCGCTTCCGGCGAGCCCGTGAGCGCCGAGCGCCTCGCGCTCATCCTCGACACCGACGAGGACGCGATCTTCGACGTCGGTCGGGAGCTTTCCGAGGAGTATGAGACCCGCCGCCGCGGGATCCGTCTCGTGCGCCTTGGGAAGGCCCTGCAGCTCCACAGCGCGCCGGAATACGCGCTGGAGATCACGCGCGCCCTGGAGCAGCGCCGCCCGCCGAAGCTCTCCCAGGCGTCGCTGGAGGTCCTCGCCATCGTCGCGTATTTCCAGCCCGTCACCCGCGCGTATATCGAGCAGATGCGCGGCCTGGACAGCTCGTATACCGTCGGTGTACTGGCGGAGCGGGGTCTCATCGAGCCATGCGGGCATTTGGAGGCCGTGGGCCGTCCGACGCTTTACCGCACGACGGACCTCTTCCTGCGGACCATGGGCGTCTCCGACCTTTCGGAGCTTCCCGAGCTTCCGGCGGTGGCGGGAAGCGACGCGGTGCGTCAGCTCCAGGAGAAGGTCGAGGCTCTGAAAGCGGCGGAGGAGGCCAAAGCCGCGATGGAACAGGAGGCTGCCGAGACTGCTGAGACCGCGGAAGCAGGGGAGGGACCTGCTTGAGAGCGCTCCTGGTGATCGGCGTCATCCTTGCGGTGCTCCTGCTCATCGGCCTCATCCGTGTGGGAGCGGAGGCCGCGTACAGCAACTCCGACGGCTTCTCGCTGGCGATACGGATCGGTCATGTTTCGTTTCGTCTCGGCAATCGGAGAAAGAAGAAAAAGACGTCCAAATCCGACGAGGCGACGACCGGCAGCGAAAAAGAGAAAAAAAAGAAGCGATCCTCGGGACCGCCGCCGTTGTCTCTGATTCTTCGTGTTTCGGAAAACGCCATCGTTCAGCTCTCACGGCTGGTGTTCCGTCAGCGGGTGGAGTTTCTGCGGCTGCACGTCACAGCCGCCCTGCCGGACCCGGCCGATACTGCGATGCTGTATGCCGCCGCGGGAACGGTGATGGACGGACTTCGTCGAATCGGCGGGAAAAAGCTGGTTGTATCCGATCTTCGGGCGGACGTGGACTTTGACCGAACGACCCCCGATATCGATGTGTGCCTGCGTTCCAGTCTGCGCATCGGGGAGCTTACGTCCTCGCTGCTTCGGATCGCCGCAGGGTCTCTGAAAGAATTTTTACTTTACAAAAGGAGTGTAAAACATGGCTGATCATCCTCTCGGCGATATGATGAGCGGCGCGATGGACAAGATCCGCGGCATGGTGGACGCGAACATGGTGGTGGGGCAGCCCATCACGACTCACGACGGCGTCACTCTCGTCCCGGTGTCCCGCATTTCCTTCGGCTTCGCCTCCGGCGGCAACGACGGTTCGGACGCCTCGAAAAAGGGAAGCGTCTGGGCCGGCAGCGGCGCGGCGGTGAAGGTCGATCCCGTCGGCTTTCTCATGATGAACGGGACCTCCATCCGCATGGTGGCGGTGCAGCCGCCCGCCTTCAGTACGGCGGACCGCATCATCGATCTGGTGCCCGGACTATTGGACCGTGTGGAGCGCATGGCGGATAAATATGCGCCCAAAACGGCTGCGTCGGACGAAGCGGACGGTACAGACGCTGAGTAAATCCCGGCGCTGACGGGCATAGTAAGCACAGTCTTATCCTTAGGCGGTGCTTACATGAAACATCTATGCGCGCTTCTTCTCGCGGCTCTTCTGTCAGCGGGGCTTACTGTTTCCGCCCTCGCGGCGGAGGCTCCCGAAACATCCGCGGCGGCCTATGTGCTGATGGACGACGCTTCCGGCCGGGTTCTTGCGTCCAAGGACCCCGAGGAACCGCGCCTTATCGCGAGTACGACGAAGGTCCTGACGGCACTCCTTGCCCTTGAGGCCCTGGACCTGGACGAGGAGGTCGTGATCGACCCGGCGTGGACCGGGATCGAGGGTTCAACCATGTATCTTGCTCCGGGGCAGACGCTTACGGTGCGGGAGCTCCTGTACGGGCTTCTTCTTGCCTCGGGAAACGACGCTGCGACGGCGCTGGCCTGCCTCGTATCGGGCAGCGTTGAGGCGTTTGCTGAGCGGATGAACGAGCGGGCAGCGGCGCTCGGCTGCGGGACGGCCCATTTTGAAAACCCCAGCGGCCTCGACGGCGAAGCCCATCATGCCTCCGCGCTCGATCTGGCGAAGATCCTGCGGGAGGCGATCCGAAACGACGAGTTCGTGCGTCTCGTTTCGACGCAGAGCGTGACGGTAGGTGATCACACTTTTGTGAACCATAACCGTCTGCTGCGGGAATGCGAGGGCGTTTTTGGCGGCAAGACCGGCTATACCGAGGCCGCCGGGCGCACACTCGTCTCCTGCTGCGAGCGCGGCGGCGTGACGATCCTCTGCGTGACCCTGTCCGATCCCGACGATTGGCAGGATCACGCGGCGCTGTACGACTGGGCCTACGGCGAGTATTCCCTTGCCGAGACCGCCGCCCGATCCTCCTTCGGCGAGATTCCCGTCATCGGCGGAGAGAAGCCCGCCGTCGGCGTTGTATCGACCGAAGCGCTCTCGGTCCTGCGCCGGGAGGGAGAGTCCGTCTCGATCGCGCTTTGTCTGCCGCGGTTCGTATACGCGGACGTGCGGCAGGGGGATCGGATCGGGACTGCCAGTGTCTTTGTGGACGGGGTCCTGGCGGACGAGGCTCCTCTGGTTTTCTCCGACTCCGTTTCGAGGACGCCGGAGATCCGTCCGGGATTTCGGTCGGTCCTGAACGGGATCCTGAGCTTTGAAAGGAACGTATATATACTGTCATGACGGAACGACTGCAAAAGATCCTCTCGGCCGCGGGCGTCGCCTCCCGGCGGGCCTCCGAGCAGCTGATTCGCGACGGCCGGATCACCGTGAACGGTGTCCCGGCAAGTGTCGGCATGTCCGCCGATCCGGAGGCGGACGACATCCGCCTGGACGGCGAGCCCGTCACTGTTGCCCGGCGCCGCCGGTACATACTTCTCCACAAGCCCCGTGGCTATGTCACGACCATGAAGGACGACCGGGACCGGCCGACCGTGGCGGACCTTACCCGGGATGCCGGCGGACGTCTGTATCCCGTCGGACGGCTCGACATGGACTCCGAGGGCCTGCTCCTGCTCACGGACGACGGCACAGTGGCGAACGCGCTCATGCATCCGAGCCATGAGGTGGACAAGGTCTACACCGTGTTCGTCCAGGGGGTGGACGTCAAATCCGCCGTGCGCGCCCTGGAGCGGATGACGGAGCTCGAAGGCGAGCCCATCCGCCGCCCGGGCGTCATGCTCGTGGAGCTGCGCGGACAGCAGGCGGAGCTTCAGGTCACCATCCACGAGGGCAAGAACCGGCAGGTCCGGCGGATGTGCGCCGCAGTGGGACTGACCGTTCGACGCTTGATCCGCATCGCGGAGGGACCGATCCACCTGGGAGAGCTGCCTGCGGGAAAATGGCGGAGCCTGACGAAGGAAGAAATTGCTTTCCTGCATGAGCTTGCCTGAAACCGGGCCAAAACTGCCCTCCGGACACGGCTTTTGCAGGATGAAGAAAAATTTGCATATAATACTTGCATTTGAAGTCGAATGCAAGTATTATTGTTTGTGCACATTTCGATAGGAGAGGAAAGCATGGGTAAAGACATCCTGGCGCGGCTCGAAGAACAGAGCCGCGGATTTTCCAAGGGCCAGAGGCTCATCTCGAAATACATCACCGAAAACTACGACAAGGCTGCCTTCATGACGGC
>CAJOIG010000017.1 GCA_905234575.1 uncultured Oscillospiraceae bacterium | reverse complement strand
CACACATTGATTTTACCACAAACAAGAAGCCGAGGCGACTGTTTCCAGCCACCTCGGTTTCTTGTTTTGCTAGGGCTGTTTTGCTACAGCCCCTTTTTGGCAGTTTGTCAAAGATGTCTTTGACAAACTGTTTTTCTGATTCGAGGCGGGTCTTCCCCCCTCGAGCTCCCCCGCGGCTCTGTGATCCGGCAGGAAAGCGTCGTTTTTTGGATTCGGACAGGTATCCCAGGGATCACGCAAAGGCGGGCCAGAGCTTTTTGGCCTCCTCGCGGAGCTGCTCCCGGTCGTCCGGATGGGCGATGGCAATCAATTTGGCGATACGTTCACTAACGGTCGCGCCCTTGAGTCTTGCGACGCCGTATTCCGTCACGACGTAGTCCGTGTAGTTCCGGGGGATCGTCACGATGGCGCCGGGGGTGAGCATGGACTTGATCTTGGACTGTCCCTTCGCCGTCCGGCTGGGGAAGGCCAGGATGCCCTTGCCGCCCTTCGATTCGAACGCGCCGTAGGCGCAGCAGAAGGCGCCGCCGGAGCCGGAGATCTGCTTCGGCCCCACGCTCTCGGAGCAGACCTGCCCGGTGAGGTCGATCTCCACGCAGGTGTTGATGGAGACGAAGTTGTTCTGCTTCGCGATGGTCATGGGATTGATGTGCTCCGCCGAGCGGCGGGAGATGCAGTCCTCCCGGTTCTGGATGAACTCGTAGAGGTTTTCCCGGCCCTCCGCGAAGGAGAAGACGTGCAGGCCCGTGTCGATGTTCTTCCGCCTGCCCGTGATGTTCCCGGAAAGGATGAGGTCCATCATGGAATTCGTGAACATCTCCGTGTGGATGCCGAGGTCGTTCCGGTTCGTGAGGTACATCCCGACGGCGTTCGGGATGCCGCCGATGCCGAGCTGGATGGTGTCGCCGTCGGAGACGAGCTCCGCCACCAGCGCGCCGATCTTATCCTCCAGCGCCGTGGGCGTGATGCTGGGCAGATCCTGCTCCGGCCGGTCGGACTCCAGAATATACGTCACCGCGGAAATGGGGATCTGTTTGCCGCCGCGGACGTGGTGCAGGTTGTGGTTCACCTCCACCACGATGGGGAGCTTATGGTCGATGGCGTACTGCATGGAGTCGCCTTCCTCGGTGTTGTTCATGCCCATCCAGAACATGCCGTTCCCGTCCATCGCGCCGACGCCGGTGTAGAAGACGTTCGGCATGTGCCCGGAGATGGCGGCGGTGAAGTAGTGGGCCAGGTCCGAGGGGGTGTGGTCGATGAGGCCGAGGGGCTCGGATTCCTTATAGAACGTGGGCCCGTAGAAATACGTCAGCATCTCCATGTGCCCCTTCATGGAGGGCTCGTACATGATGGGGAAGTGGCCGGAGCGGCCCTTCCAGACCTTCACGTTCTCCACATAGGGGGCCCGCTCGTGCAGGTGCTCGAGGATGGTCAGAGGCTCCGTGTGGTTGTGGGTGGTGTATACGACGTCCCCCGAATGGATGAGGGACAGGCACTGCTCGACGGTGGCGAGCTTCTCCTGATACTGCTTCTGATAATCGGTCATGATGCTACCTCACTTGGCTTCCTTCGCCGCTTTGAACTGCTCGATCATGAGGGGGACGATCTTGAAGAGGTCGCCCTCGATGCCGTAATCCGCCACCTCGAAGATGGGGGCGGCGCCGTTTTTGTTGACGGCGATGATGCAGTCGGAGTCCTGCATGCCGGCCTTGTGCTGGATGGCTCCGGAGATGCCCAGCGCGATGTACAGCTTCGGGTGGACGGTCTTGCCCGTCTGACCGACCTGGTGGTCGCTCGTGAGCCAGCCGCTGTCGATGGCGACGCGGCTGCCGCCCAGGACGCCGCCGAGGACGTCCGCCAGCTCCTGCCCGAGGGCGATGCCCCGCTCCACGTCGGAGCCGATGCCGCCGCCCACGGAGACGACCACGTCCGCGCCGAGCAGATCGACGATCTGGCGGGTGGACTTCACGACCTCGAGGACCTTCGTTTTGAGGTCCGTCTCGGAAAGTGAAAAGGCGGGATGGATGGTCTGCACCGCCGCGGCCCTCGCCTCGTCGAACGCCGCCTTCTGCATGACGCCGGGACGCACCGTGGCCATGGCCGGGCGGAACCGGGGGCAGACGATGGTCGCCATCAGATGGCCGCCGAAGGCCGGGCGGGTCATCTTGAGGTCCGTGCCGAATCTCTCCCGCAGCTTGTCCTCGCCGATGCCCTTGTCGTCCAGCGTGGAGTTCTCCCGCAGGAACTCGACGTAGGTCCCCACGTCCACGTCGAGATGGGTGCAGTCGGCGCACAGGCCGGTGTTCAGCCGGGCGGCGATGCGGGGCGCGAGGTCGCGGCCGAGGTTCGTCGCGCCGAAGAGCACGACCTCGGGCTTATACGCCGCCACAAGATCGCAGAGGATCTTGGCGTGGGCCTCGGTGACGTAATCGTGCAGAAGCGCGTCGTTCACGACGTAGACCTTGTCCGCGCCGCAGCCTCCGAGCTCGGGGACGAGGCCGTCCACGCCGTCGCCCAGGAGCACGCCGCAGAGCTCGGTATGGAGCTCGTCGGCCAGCTTCCGGCCCTCGGAGATGAGCTCCAGGGAGGTGCTCATGAGCTTGCCCTGCCGCTGCTCACAGTATACCCACACGCCGTGGAATTCTTCCGTATTCGTATTGATGAAATCCGCTTGTTTCATGCTGGTTACCCCCTCCTTACAGGATGTGCTTCGCGTTCAGGCGCGCGGTGAGCTCCGCGACCATGGCCGTTTCGTCCACGCCCCGGATCATGGTGCCGGCGCCCTTGGGGGGCGGCGTGAAGCTCTTCGCGATGTTCGTGGGGGAGCCCTGCAGACCGATGGTCGTCGCGTCGATGAGTGGCTCGTCCTTGAGGTCCTCGTAGGTGAGGACGGTCATGGGCTTGTCGAAGCAGTCCAGGATGCCCTTGATGGACATGTACCGGGGCTCGTTGAGCTCCTTCACGCAGGTGACGAGGCAGGGGGTCTTCGTCTCGATGGTCATGTACCCGTCCTCCAGCATCCGCTGAACGGTGACCTTGCCGTCGGCGTAATCGATCTTGCCGGCGTAGGTGATCTGGGGCAGATCGAGCTTTTCCGCGATCTGGGGACCGACCTGGGCGGTGTCGCCGTCGATGGCCTGCCGGCCGCAGAAGACGATGTCGTCCTCGTCGATGCCGATGTGGGAAAGACCCGCGGCGATGACCTGGCTCGTGGCGAAGGTGTCGCTGCCGCCGAACACGCGGTCGGAGAGGAGGTAGGCTTCGTCCGCGCCCATGGCGAGCAGCTCCCGCAGCATGCTCTCCGCCGCCGCCGGGCCCATGGTCACGACGATGACCTTGCAGCCGTATTTGTCCTTCAGCTTCAGCGCCGCTTCCACGGCGTTCTTGTCGTCGGGGTTCGTGATGACGGGCATCGAGGCCCGGTTGAGGGTGCCGTCGGCGTTCACGGCGACCTTGCCCGAGGTGTCGGGCACCTGCTTGACGCAAACTAAGATCTTCATCGTTCTCCCCTCCTTACTTGTTCATGATGGCGCTGGAGATGACCATGAGCTGGACCTCGCTCGTGCCCTCGTAGACGGGCATGATTCGCAGGTCGCGGTAGAACCGCTCGATGGCGAAGCCGTTCATGTAGCCGTAGCCGCCGTGGATTTGCAGGCATTTGTAGGCGACTTCGTTCGCCACCTCGCTCATGTAGTACTTGGCTCTCGACGCCTGCAAAAGCGCGTCCTCGCCCCGGTCCACCATTTCGGCGGCGGAGTAGATGATCTGGCGTCCGGCCTCGATCTTCGCGTCCATCTCCGCGATCTTGAAGCGGGTGTTCTGGAACTTGCCGATGGGCTTGCCGAACTGCACGCGCTCGCCGGAATATTTGATGGCCTCGTCGAGGCACCCCTGGGCGCCGCCGAGGGCCTGGGAGGAGACGTTGATGCGCCCGGCGCTCAGACCGGAGCCCGCCACCTTCCAGCCGCCGCCGACGGTCCCCAGGACGTTTTCCTTCGGCACGCGTACATCCTCAAAGATGAGGTCGCAGGTGCCGGAGGCGTGAAGGCCCAGCTTCTGCTCCCGCTTGCCCCGGGAGAAGCCCGGCCAGTCCGCCTCCACGATGAAGGCGGTCAGCGCCTTCTTGCCGTCGTCCCGCAGGACGTTCGCGAACACCACCGCCCAGTCGCAGGTAGGGCCGAGGGTGATGAAGGTCTTGCGGCCGTTCAGGAGGAAGTGATCCCCGTCCTGCCGGGCGGTCGTCGTGAGCGCGCCGGTGTCGGAGCCCGCACCGGGCTCCGTCAGCGCGAAGGCACAGCGCTTTTTCCCCTCCGCGACGGGCCGCAGGTATTTCTGCTTCTGCTCCTCGGTGCCGCATTTGAGGATGGGCATGCCCGAGAGGGAGTTTGCCATGAACATAGACGCCGCGCCGACCGCCGTGCGGCAGATCTGCTCCATCATCACGATGGAGGACAGGAAGTCCCCGCCCTGGCCGCCGTATTCCACGGGGATGCAGCAGCCCATGAAGCCGTACCGCGCCGCCTTTTCCCAGAGCTCGTCCGGAAATTCGCCGTGCTCCTCCGCGTAGTCGATGCACGGCTCGATCTCGCTCACCGCGAACTCCCGGGTGAGCTGTTGGATCATCCGATGTTTCTTGTCCAGCATATGACGCCTCCTATGAGTTAACTGACTAATTCATTATCGATAATAATATATCATACTTGTTAATTCTATGTCAACTTGTGTTATGCCGAAGAATCTCCGGTTTCACCCATGGGATTTGTGGTATATATCCAACTTCGGCTTTGGGGCGTATTGAATTTTCCGTCGAAGCGTGGTATGCTGGGGCTGAACGGCGGGTGGGACCGCCCATTCCATAGAAAGAGAGGACCGAACCATGAGTAAAGAAAAGAAAGACGTCAAGAAGAAGGGCGGAAAGCTCCTTTCGGAGTTTAAGGAATTCATCTCCCGCGGCAGCGTGCTGGACCTGGCGGTCGGCGTCATCGTCGGCGGCGCGTTCACCGCGATCGTCACGAGCCTCGTGGACGACATCATCATGCCCATCATCGGCATCATCACCGGCGGCATCGACTTCAGCTCTCTGAAGTTCACCATCAAGCTCCCGGAGGAGCTCGTGGACGTCCAGCCCGCCACCATCAACTATGGCCTCTTCATCCAGAACGTCATCAACTTTTTGCTGACGGCCCTCGTGATCTTCCTGCTCGTCAAGGGCATCAACTCCTTCCGCAAGAAGAAGGAGGAGGAGCCCGCGCCTCCTCCGGAGCCCAGCGACGAGGTGAAGCTCCTCACCGAGATCCGGGACGCTCTGACGAAGGACGGAAAGTGACCCCCGATTTCCTGGACCGGCACGCGAAACGAGCGCGCCGGTCCTTTTTTGCGCCTTTCCGGTTTTTCTTGTGCAGACCGTCGGAGTGCGGTATAATATACTGAAATGAGTAAACCATTCGAGCATCCGAGGAGCGTGCCATGACATCCTTCACCGTTTCCCTGGCCGGCGTGCCCATCCGCGTTGAGGCGCTGCATGCCTCGACGGAGCGCTTCTGCCGGGACTACCTCACGGACGAGGCTCCCGCTGTCGCCGTGACCTTGTCCCCGGCGGACATCGCCGCCGAGCGGGAGCGGTCTGCCGACGAGGATGTCCGGGAGGGGCGGACGCCCCGCGCACATTCGGACGCCTATCTCGAGACGCTGGCGCTCTACCGCCGGATCGCCCGGGAGCTTCTCGCCTTTGACGCCGTGGTGTTCCACGGCGCTGTGGTGGCGGCGGGGGACCGGGCCTTTGCCTTCACGGCGCCCTCCGGCACCGGGAAGACGACCCATGTCCGTCTCTGGCTCGAGCACATCCCCGGCGTCTACGTCCTGAACGGGGACAAGCCCCTCCTGCGCCGGGACGGGGAGCGGATCCTGGCCTGCG
Source organism: uncultured Oscillospiraceae bacterium (assembly GCA_905234575.1). Classification (GTDB taxonomy): domain Bacteria; phylum Bacillota; class Clostridia; order Oscillospirales; family Oscillospiraceae; genus CAJOIG01. Next base: position 7,980 of record CAJOIG010000017.1, on the reverse strand, counting down.
GCACCCCCTGGCAGGGGAAGGAAAACTACGGCCGGCCCGGGATCCTGCCGCTGGACGCCGTGGTGCTTCTGGAGCGCAGCCCGGTAAACCGCATCGAGCCGATGTCCTTCCGGGACGCGCTGCCGGTGCTCGTGCAGCAGACCCACCGCCCGACGGATCGGGAGGGCCTGGTCCGGACGCTGTCGCTCGTCGGCGCGCTGGACGGGCGGGTGCGCCTGTTCCGGCTGGGCTGCAATATGGACGCCGAGGCCGCCCGCGTCTGCTGGCGGGGCCTGACCGGCGGGGAGGGCTGAGCCATGGCGGACACGGTCAGCTTCGAGGAGGCCCTGGCCCGGACCGGGACCCTGGTCTATACGAACAAGGGCGTCAGCATGATGCCGCTGCTGCGGGAGGACCGGGACCTCATGGTCATCGCCCGCCGGGGAGCGGAGCGCTGCAAAAAATACGACGCCGTGCTGTTCTGCCGTCCGGGTGTGGAGGGCCGCGGAGCCTACGTCCTGCACCGGGTCCTGCGGGTGAACGACGACGGGACCTACTGGATCGTCGGGGACAACTGTGCCTCCGGGGAGACCGTGCGGGAGGAGAACGTCCTCGGCATCCTGACGGCGGTGGTGAGGGACGGGCGGACGATCCCGGTCACGAACTGGACGTACCGGCTGTATGTGCGTCTGTGGTGCGCGCCGTGGCCCCTGCGGTTCGCGCTCAAGCGGGCGCGGGCTCTCGCCGCCCGGCTCTGGCATCGATGGAAGGGGTGAAGGACGCTGTGCAGTATACGAAGATCACCGCGAAGCATGACCTGCTGGACCTGCGGCTGGACGAGCTCTGGCGCTACCGCGACCTCATCCTGCTGCTGACGAAGCGCTCCTTCGTCGTCACCTATAAGCAGACGATCCTCGGTCCGCTGTGGCTGTTTCTGAACCCGCTTCTGACGAGCGTCGTGTATGTGGTGCTGTTCGGGAACATCGCGAAGCTCAGCACGGACGGCGTGCCCCAGCTGCTGTTCTATCTGACCGGCAACGCCGTCTGGTCGTTCTTCGCGGCCTGCGTCACCACGAACGCTGCCACCTTCACGGAGAACGCGCGCCTGTTCGGGAAGGTCTACTTCCCGCGGCTCGTGTCGCCGGTGTCGAATGTGCTGGGGGCCATGATCCGCTTCGGGATCCAGATGCTGCTGGTTCTGGGGTTTCTCGCGTATTACGCCGTGGCGGGTCTCGTGCATCCGCACTGGCTCGCCTGGCTGAGCCTGCCGCTGGTGCTCCTGCAGCTCGGGGTGCTGGGCATGGGCGTCGGCATCATCGTTTCGAGCCTCACGACGAAGTACCGGGATCTGAGCGTGCTCGTGAGCTTCGGTGTGTCCCTGTGGATGTACGCGACGCCGGTGGTCTATCCTCTGAGCACGGTGACGGGGCCTTTGCGTAAGCTCCTGCTTCTGAACCCCGTGACCGCGCCGGTGGAGCTGTTCCGCTGGGCGGTGCTGGGTGTCGGGAGCGTGTCCGCGAAGTATCTCGCGGCCTCCTGGATCGTGACGCTCGCGGCGGTGTTCTGCGGCGTCGTCATCTTCAATAAGGTCGAGCGGACCTTCATGGACACGGTCTGAGGAGGCGCAGTATGGACGAGAAGAACATCGCCATCCGGCTCTCCGGCGTGAAAAAGCAGTACCGCCTGGGCTCCATCGGCGGACGCACGCTCCAGGCGGAGCTCCAGTCCTGGTGGGCCAAAAAGCGGGGCCGGGAGGACCCGAACCTCCGCATCGGCGCGGACCCGCGCCTCGCCGGCCAGACCTTCTGGGCGCTGGACGGCATCGACCTTACCATTCAGCGGGGCGAGCGGGTCGGCATCATCGGTGCGAACGGCGCCGGGAAATCCACGCTCCTGAAGCTGCTCTCCCGGGTCACCGCCCCCACCGAGGGGGAGATCGAGATCTGGGGCCGGGTGTCCTCCATGCTGGAGGTCGGCACGGGCTTCCACCGGGAGATGACCGGGCGGGAGAACATTTACATGAACGGCGCGATCCTGGGCATGTCCCGGGCGGAGATCGACGCCAAGCTCGAGCAGATCATCGATTTTTCCGAGGTCCGGGAGTTCATCGACACCCCGGTCAAGCGGTATTCCTCCGGGATGTATGTGAAGCTCGCCTTTGCCGTGGCGGCGCATCTGCAGAGCGAGATCATGATCCTGGACGAGGTCCTGGCCGTGGGGGACATGGCCTTCCAGCAGAAATGCCTCGATACCATGCGTCGGGCGGCGGAGGAGGAGGGGCGCACCGTCCTCTACGTCAGCCACAACATGAACACCATCCGCCGGCTCTGCGGGCGCTGCGTCGTGCTGGACGCCGGACGGGTGATCCACGACGGCGACGTAGAGGAGGGCATCGCGGCCTACATGGACCGCGGCCTCGGGGAAAACGAGGTGGATACGTCCCTGGACGACAAGCCCCGGTCGAGAAGCCTTGGCGATACCGGTCTGCGGATGCGGCGGCTGACGCTGGAGGACAAGATCACCCCGGTCTATGCCGAGGGTGAGGCGCTCCGCCTCTGCCTGAGGGCGGACGTGGATCGGCCCCTGGCGGACGTGCGGCTGCGCGTCACCCTGCGGACGGACGCGGACGTGGGTCTCGGCACGAGCTGGTCGGAGCCGATGAGCCTTTCCCCGGGGGAGCGGACGATCCGCGTGTCCCTGCCTCTCGACCTCATCGCCCGGGGCGTGTTTTACGCGAGCATCGGCCTGTTCCGCGCGGACGAGATCGGTCGTCCGGTCATGCTGGATCACATCACCCGGGCCTTCCGGTTCGAGCGGATCGGCCCGCCGGTGTGGAGCACCAGCGCCCATGGCTTTGTTCGCCTTCCCTCTGTGCGGCCGACCGTCGAATAAACAGCGAACAAAAAACATCCCCGGCGGAGCTTTGGCTCTGCCGGGGATTCAGACTGCCCAAAAACGACGCTTTTCTGCCGGATCACAGAGCAGCGGGGGAGCTCGAGGGGGTCCAGACCCGCCTCGAATACGATATATCATTTTGTCAAAGACTTCTTTGACAAAATCCCCGGCGGAGCTTTGGCTCTGCCGGGGATCGGTTATTCGATTGTGAGGGGGATCAATCCTGCTTCGCGTTCCGCTTGTTCTTGCGGACCACCAGCACGATGACCACCACGAGAGCGACCACGAGGACCGCCAGCAGGATCACATACAGCAGGATGGGGCTGGTGTCGCCGGTGGAGGGGGAGTTGCCGGCGCTCTTTGCCGGGACGGGCGTCGCGGTGGGTGCGGGCGTCGGGGTGGGAGTCGCGGTCGGCGTGGGGGTGGGCGTCGGGGTGGCAGCGGCGGGTGCCGTGCCGGAGATCTCGACCCGGACCTCCTTGTCCTCCGCGCCGTCGGAGAAGTGGAACACGAAGCTGTAGGTGGCGTTCGTCCAACCATTCAGCACGTCGGCGTGGATCTTGATGGTCTTGCCGTCCTCGGACTTGTCGTAGTACTTGGCCTCGAACTCACGGTCGCCGACCTTGACGGACTCGACGGGATGCTCGAACACGAGCTGCAGATCGTCGTAGCTCTTCTCGTAGTCGGTGGGGGAGTCGGTCTGCTCGGGCTCGCCGTCCCAGACGACGGTCTCGGGCTCCGCGGCGTTCGCGGCCGGCTCCGACTCGGTTTCCGCGGTCTGCTCGGCGGGGGCGTCCGTCTCGCTGGCGGGGTCAACAACGGGCGTCGGCTCCACGGGCGCGGCGTTCGTCTCCGCCTCGGCGGATTCGGTGCTCTCGGTATTCTCGGCCGCCTCGGTGTTCTCCGGCTCGGAGGTCTGCTCCGCGTCGGCGGCAGGCTCCTCGGCCTCGGTCTCCGTTTCCTCAACGGTCTCGGTCTCTGCGGCTTCCGCGTTCTCCTCTGCGCCGTCCGCAGCGGGGGCTTCCGTCTCGGTGTCGGCGGCGGGCTCTTCGTTCTCGGACTCCGCCTCCTCGCCGTTCTCCTCGGTCTCTTCGGTCTCGGTCGCCTCGGTCTCGGTCTCCTCGATCTCGGTCTCCTCGACAGACTCCTCCTCGGGAATGGCGGCGCTCACGGCGGTCTCAAGGGTCAGGATGGCGTCGCTCAGGGAGAGCTCCTTCTCCGCGAGCTTCTCGGCGTCGAGGTTCTCGGCGGTGATGCCGTCGGCCTTGATGGTGACGACGCCCAGGGTGCCGAACTTCTCGCCGACGGTGAGGATCATGGTGCCGGCGGGCTCTTCCTTCTCGGACTCCGCCTCCTCGCTGTTCTCCTCGACCTCCTCGGTCTCGGTCTCCTCGGCGGGCTCCTCCTCGACGGTCTCGGGCAGCGTCTTGACAGAGGCCTCCGGGCCATAGGTCAGGATGGCGTCGATGCCGGCGACGCGCTCGATGAGCGCCGCGGCGTCGTCCACAAGACCCAGGATGATGACGTAGCTCACGCCGCGGTCACGGGCGGCAGTGACGGCCGCCTGGATGTTGCCGTAGTACTCGTCGGCGTTCTGCACGCCCATGGGCACGACGCCTACGAAGGCGATCTGCAGGCCGTTTTTGTCGAATACGACGCCGGCGCTCAGGCCGGAAACGCCCATGGAGATGCTTGTGATGTCCCAGTCGGTCAGAGGCTCTTCGGGTACGATGAGGTCGTACTTGGCGGCCGTCATGACCGCGGCGGCGCCGGGCAGGAAGCCGCCCGCGTCCACCAGCAGGACGGGACTGTCGGTCTCGCTTTTGACGTATGTATCACGCAGAGCGGCGGCGGCGGCGAAGTTGGGGCCATCCCCGCCGAGAGCGCTGCCGGTGCCGCCGGTAACGATGAGAGTCAGTTCGTTCTCGCCCTCCGCGAGAGCGGTAACGCCCAGCGTGCCGACCAGGCAGAACACCAGCGCCAGCGCCAGGATCACACGGATTGTACGGTTCATAAGGATTACCTCCCGATCTTTGTCTGACAGTATGTATACAGGAAGATACATTGTTATTATACGGCGTGCTTGGCGCAAAGTCAATCAAAATTGTATTAAAATTTACGATTTAATAACAAATATTACAAGGCCGAACCCATGTCCTTGCCGGAGAGCCGGTTGATCCAGTAGCCGCGGCGGACCATCACCGCGCCGCTGAGGCACTTGGCGAGGACGGTGAAGGAGCTCAGGGCATACACCGGGAGGATGGGCAGCGCCGTACAATGGGCGAGGGCGTAGGCCACGGGCACGTTCACCACCCAGGAAAAGACGCTGTCGAACAGAAAGGTCACGAAGGTCTTCCCCCCGGAGCGCATGGTGAAGTAGCAGCCGGCGGCGAAGGTGTCGAAGGGCAGGACCAGGGCCATGACGCGGATGAGCTGCGCGGCAAGGGTCCGGATCGCGGGGGTGGTGTTGTAGAGCCGGGGGAACAGCCCCGAGGCGGCCAGCATGACGACGCCGATGCACGCGGCCAGGAAGACGCCCAGCGCCAGGAGACGGCGGTCGGTCTCCCGGGCACGCTCCAGCTCACCCGCGCCGAGCTCCTGTCCCACAAGGATCCCGATGGTGGTGCCGATGGAGAAGGAGGCGGCGTTGAACAGATCGAGCAGGACATAGGCGATGTTCAGCGCGGCCACGACCTCCAGGCCGCGGGTGGAATAGATCTGCATGAGTGTCGCCATGCCGACGCACCAGAGGGTCTCGTTGAGCATGAGGGGCACGCTCTTTTTTGCCAGCGTGACGATGAACCGCCATCCGGAGGGGAAGCCCTCCAGCATCCGGCGGGTGAAGAGGACCTCGTCCCGGCGGAGGTGGCTCCAGACCATGTTGACGCCCATCTCCACGAAGCGGGAGATGACCGTGGCGATGGCGGCGCCGCGAACGCCGAGGGCGGGCGCGCCGAGCCTGCCGAAGATGAGGATCCAGTTCAGCGCGAGGTTCACGCCGACCGCCGTCCAGGAGGCGGCCATGGGCGCGAAGGTCCGGCCCGTCTCCCGCAGGGTGGAGGCGTACACCATCGAGAGCGTGTACGGGACCATGCCCCAGAGCATGAGGCGCAGGTAGTCCATGGCGCAGCCCAGCACCGCCTGCCGGTCCGCCTCCTCGCCGGTGAGGTAGAGCTCGCAGAGCGGCCGTCCCCACAGGGCGAACGCCCCGAGGCACAGAAGGCACAGCGCCAGCGCGGAGAACAGCTTATAGCGGAACGCCGCCTTGAACGCGCGCTCGTCCTCCGCGCCCCAGAACTGGGCGCAGAAGATGCCCGGCCCGGATACCGTACCGAAAACGACGAGGTTGAAGATGAAAAAAAGCTGCCCCGCCACCGCGACGCCGCTCATGGAGGCCGTGCCGGTCTGCCCGACCATCAGATTGTCCAGCAGGGAGACGAAGTTCGTCACCAGGTTCTGGAGCAGGATGGGCAGCGCTACCGCCAGGACCCGGCGGTAGAAGGCCCGGTCCCCGATATACCGCTTGAAAAATGCCGTGTTCATGCCTGCCAATGTATCATGGATCGGGACCCGTGTCAATATTATATAAGTATAGAATTATGTAAACTATAATCTTTCCACACTTTACAAACGATACCCAATTTATGTATAATGGATAGGCGATCCAGGAACCCTGTTACCGAAGCCCATGGGGGAGAGGAGGAACGCGATGACGGCGATCATTTCCTTTATTTTAAGTTTCTTCGCGGCGCTCGGGGCGCTGTTCGGCGGAGGCGCGGAGCCGCAGCCGGAGCCCACGGCCGAGCCGGCCCACGTTCTGGCGGTGACGCCCGCGCCGCGTCCGACGCCGGAGCCGGACGCCCCGATCCAAGCGGTGTTCCGCGCGGTGGAGGCCGCCTCCTATCGGGCGGACCGGGAGAGCGCGGAGACGCTGCCCTACGACGACATCGAGTACGTCCATTACGACCCGGAGGGCTTCTATGCCGCCGCCAAGGACCTCGTCGCCCTGGCGGAGGCCGGGGACGCGGAGGCACTTTGCACGCAGTATGACCGAATGTACGATGAATTTTTATTCATCGACGCTCTTTCCGTTATTGCAATGCTCGAACATGACGCCGATTTCCGGAATGAATATTGGGCGGATGAGTATTCATACATCAATTCCGTGTGGGCGGAGTGCCAGGACGCGTTCCTCTCCGCCGGCTCGGACGTGATGCACACGGAGGCTGCCTCCGATTTTCGGGCGCATGTTGGCCGGGACACGGCCTCTCTGTTCCGCTGGTACGATTCAGACGAGTCCTATGACGCCACGGCGGACGAGCGGGAGCTGGAGCTTCTGGACGAGTACTACGACCTCTACGACACCCTGGACGGGCTGACCTTCTCCTACCGCGGGCACGACTGGACCTTCGAGGAGCTGAACGGCTTCCGGGGCGACGCCCTGGCTTACGAGAACTACGACGGCTACCTTGCGGTGTACGCGGGCCTGCAGCGCGCTGTCGCGGAGGCCATCGCCCCGGTGTACATCGAGCTCGTCGAGCTCTGGACCCAGGAGGCCCGGGACGCGGGCTATGACAGCTACGCCGACTACGCCTACGAGCAGGTCTACGCCCGGGACTTCACCACCGAGGACGCCCAGCGCTTCTGCGACGCGGTGAAGCCCATCGCCCGCGAATACTACGCCGATCTGTACTACGCCGACCTGTACTACGACGCCGCGGACGTAAAACCCGCCTATTCCGGGGAGGAGCTCATTGCGCTCATCGGGGAGTATCTGCCGCGGATCGACGAGAGCCTGGTCGAGCCCTGGCAGGCCATGACGGAGCGCGGGCTCTATGACGTCGCGCCCGTCTCCTCCGGGCGGTACGACGGGGCCTATACCACCATGCTCCTGTATTATCATGCGCCGTTTTTGTTCGCCTCGCTGACGGGCGGCAGCAGCGACCTCGTCACCCTGACCCACGAGTTCGGCCACTTCTGCGACTACTGGTTCAGCCCCCAGACCAACTACTTCACCCAGACGGACAGCCTCGATCTCTCGGAGATCCACTCGAATGCCCTGCAGGGCCTGTTCTCCCGGTTCTACGGCGAGATCTATGACCGCGG
>CAJOIG010000016.1 GCA_905234575.1 uncultured Oscillospiraceae bacterium | reverse complement strand
TGCTTGCCCATCTGCTTCAGAATGAATTTGACGTTGTTCTCGCTGGCGGCAAGCACGGCAAGGCCCGCGCCGGAGAAGGTGACCTTGCTCGTGGAAATGAACTCGTAGACCATATCCTCGGACCCGGCCTCACGGCAGGCGTCGAAAATGTTCAGGAGCTGGTCGTCCTCCTCCCGGAAGCCGTGGACAAGATAGGCGTTGTCCCAGAAGATGCGGAAGTCGTCCGCCGCGGGCTTCAAGGCGGCAAAGGCGCGGACCACGTCGTCCGAATACGTGATTCCGGAGGGGTTCGAGTACTTCGGCACGCACCAGATTCCCTTGACAGAAGCATCCCCTTCGACGTACTGCTTCACGAGCGCCATGTCGGGACCGTGCTCGTCCATGGGGATGTTCACCATTTCGATGCCGAATTCCTCGCAAATGGCGAAATGCCGGTCATACCCGGGCACCGGGCAGAGGAATTTCAGATGGCCCTGCTGTCCCCAGGGCTTGGAGCCTCCGTATACGCCGAGCAAAAGCGCACGGACGATGGAGTCGTACATGAGGTTCAGGCTGGACTGCCCGCCCATGATGATGTTTTCGGGTGTCAGGCCGAGAAGATCGGCAAAGAGCTCCTTGCACTCGTCCACACCGGCCAGCTCGCCATAGTTGCGAACATCGGTGCCCTTGCGTGTCTGCACAAGTGTGGCGGGAGGCTGCGCCAGCATGGACATCGAGAGGTCGAGCTGGGCAGGATTGGGCTTGCCGCGGGCCATGTTGAGCTCGCGCCCGCCCTGACGGATGACTCCGTAATCGGCCCAGAGGGCGTTGAGCTCGGCCTGGCGCTCGGCCGCTGTCATTTCAATGTATTTCTTCATGGCGGAGGATTCCTTTCCACACAGTATTTCTATCCTCCAGTATACGGTCCGAGATGGAAAATTGCAATCCGAAATAATCAACGAATGCGGCATCCTGCGTCTGGACATTCTTGGTAAATATATCAGAAAAAATTATTTAAAAAATAAACTTCGCTAATAGAAGTTCGCGGACTGTTCAAACACGGCGGAGTGTGGTATGATACGGAGAGCTTCGCAGATCGGAGGTTTTTGAATGTTCTTTGACACGCACGCCCATTACGACGACGCCTGGTTCGACGCGGACCGGGACGACCTCATCGCATCCCTGCCGGAGGGCGGGGTGGAGCTCGTGATGAACTGCGGCTGTGACCGCGGCTCCAGCGAAGCGTCCGTCGCACTTGGGGAGCGGTATGATTCCTTTTATGCTGCTGTTGGCTGGCATCCCCACGACGCAAAAACATGGACAGGGGAGAGCCCCGATTTAATACGCGAATGGGCAAAGCATCCGAAAGTGAAGGCCATCGGGGAGATCGGCCTCGACTATCACTATGACAAGGAATGGAAAGCCCTTCAGTTCGAGGTCCTGGAGGCGCAGTTCTGCCTCGCGGAGGAGCTTGACCTGCCGGTCATCATCCATGACCGGGAGGCCCACGGGGACTGCATGGACTTTGTCCGTAGGCATCCGAACGTGCGCGGTGAGTTCCACTGCTTCTCCGGCAGCGCGGAGATGGCAAGGGAGCTGTTGGACCGCGGCTGGTATCTCGGTTTCAACGGATCCGTCACCATGCAGGGGGCAAGGCGGGCCATCGAGGTCCTGCGGATGATGCCCTCGGACCGGATGCTCCTGGAGACGGACTGCCCCTATCTCGCGCCCATGCCCCGCACGGACGGCCGGCGCAACGACAGTCGGAAGCTCCGCCGGGTCGCGGAGTTCATCGCGGAGATACTGGGCACCACGCCGGAGCTCGTCGCCGCCGTGGGAATGGAAAACGGCAAACGGTTTTTCCACATCCCTTAAATAAAAAGAAGAAGGAGGGCGCTTCCCGGAAAACGGGAGGCGCTCTCCTTCTGTAAACCGCAGTCAGGGGATAAGGATCGTGATGTCGCCGGTGGACGTGGAGAGATTGCAGAGACCGCCGGAGGTGCTTTGCGGAACGCTTATGTCGCCGGTGCCGGTGCTCGTCGTGAACTGCTTGGGACTGCGAAGGGTTCCTGTGATGTCGCCAGTGCTGGTGGAAACGTCCAGGGAGACGGCGTCGCAGTTCTGAAACACCACGTCTCCGGTGCTCCGGTTGAGAGTGAGGGGACCGGCCGCGACGACGTTATCCAGGAGGATGTCACCGGTCGACCCGTCCGAGGAAAGGCTCTGGCAGCTCACATTCCGCAGCGTCAGGTAGCCGGTGCTCATGTCGGCGGAGACTGGACCCCGGCAGGTGGCGTCGCTCACAGAGATGTCCCCGGTGCTTACGGAGAGGGTCATCTCCGAGGCGGTGATCCCGTCCAGGAGGATGTCCCCGGTGGAAACGGCGATCTCGACCGCATTCAACGCCGAGGCGGAGCCGAGCACGTCCGCTGTGCTGCCGTCGATGTGGATGCGGTCGAAGGTGAGGTCCGCGGAAAGGTTCACGTCGCCGGTGCTGGTATCCACGGTCAGCGAGGGATGAACGGAGGCGGGCATGACCACCGTGATCTCCGGGCTTCGCCTGCCGAAGGAGAAGAAGGAAAAGCTCAGCTTTTCGAGCCAGCTCCGTTCGTCGAGCATGCGAACGGTGAGGGTCCCGTTTTCCACGGCGACCTCATGGCGATAGCCCTTGACCTCCCGGAAGAGCGCCTGGGTCGTCCCGTCGTTCGATGGGCGAAGCTCAACATCGTCGGTCCGGGATTCGATGAAAATGGCGTCGAAGGGCTCGGTGATGGTCACGTTGTTCGATCGAACATCCGGTTGCAGGTGATTTCCGTTTTGAGACAGGGACACGCCGCATAGGACGGCTCCGAGGATCAGCATAGCCGCAGCGATCAGAAGCCATGGATTACGTAATTTCATGATCAAGCCTCCTTCCGGATCAGACGGGTTTTCAGTTGGACCACCAGACTTTTTGTGCTCCGTGCGATGACCTTCGTGAGCCAGGCACAGCCGAAAAACATAAGGATCGCAAGGCCGGCCGCAGCGAGGGTCAGGCCGAGCAGGAAGGCCGTCTGGCGCAGCTCGCCCGTGACGAGCTGCGCAGCCGCCGCAACGAGCGAGCCGAGTCCTCCGACCGCAAGGGAGAGCACTACGGCCCAGAACGAAATGACCACCGCCCAAAGCGCGATGTACAAAGAGAGGACGACGGCAAACGCGGCGATGAGCAGCGGCAGCCACACGGGGAAGCCCAGCACCAGAAGCGCGATCTCCCAGGTGCGGAAGTCCCTACTTGGCTTCACACTCTGGCGGACGAGCTTTCCGAGCGGAACCTCCGCTGCGATGTGGGCGATAATGTCTTCCATTGGCCCGACGGCGGCGACGGCGTCTGCCTCCGTCATTCCCTCCTCCATGCGGTCTTCGATCATCTCACTGTAAAACGCCGATCGCTCCTCGAGCTCCGCCGGCGGCAGACCGGGAAGGGCCGTTCGGAGCGCTTCCAGAAACTCAGTCTTCGTCATGCTGTTCCTCCTCTCGCGTGATGAAACGGTATACGGCCAGGATCTCGTTCCAGTCTGTCTGGAATTCCTCGATCCGCCGACGTCCACGGGGAGTTATCTCGTAGTACTTTCGCAGTCGTCCGTTATGCTCCGCGGTGTGCACTGTCAGCAGCTTTCCTGCTTCCAGCCGCTTCAGAATGGTGTACAGGGTGGATTCCGACAGGACCACATAGGGCTTCATGTCCTTTAAAATGCGATACCCGTAGGAAGACTCGTTCTTGATGGCGGCCAGCACGCACACATCGAGCAGACCGCGCTTGAGCTGTACGTCCATAAGATACCTCCCTTTATGAAATACATCGTACCACGAAGTATTGATGGCGTCAACCGTCTGTTTTATAAAAGAAGGACCGGGAGGTGGCTTCTGTGTGAAGCGTCTCCCGGTCCATCCGGTCGTATCAATCGAAGTATTTTTGGGTATAAATGCTTTTGTCGAGGAAAACGGAAAGCTCCGTCAGCACATGGTCAAGACCATCCGCACGGTAATCCGTGACCGGCGAGCGCAGTGTCACATGCTCCCCGATGGTCGGCCTGGAAAAACAGACGCGAAGGCGGGTCCCTTCCCCGACGCGGCTTTCGACCAGCACGGACCCGCCGTGGATCTCAGCGATTCCTCGGACGATATCAATACCAAGTCCGGCGCCAGCCTCCGGTTCGTTGAGCTTTGGGTCATCCTCGCCGGAGAACAGATCGCGCAGCTTTTCCGCATCCATCCCGCTCCCGGGGTCGTCGATGGAGAGCACGACGCCGTTTCCCTGCAGCGAGACGCGGACGGAGATGCTGCCTTCGGCGGTGTGCAGGAGACTGTTCGTCAAGAGATTCAGAAGCATTGTCTCCACGAGTCGTTTGTCGCCCCGGATGATCGCTTCGGTCGTCTCCGCCGAAAAGCGGACCGAACGCGCTGTGCCGCGCAGCAGACGGTCCACGGTATCGCATACGCCGGCGGCCAGTTCTGTGAGATCCAGAAGCTGCTGCTCCGTACGAAGCTCTCCCCGCTGCATGGACGTCTGGAGCTGCAGATGGGCGTGCAGTCGTTTCAGCCGATAATAGGAACGGTACAGCATCGATACGCTGTCCCGGAGGGGAATGTCGTCCTGACTGCCGATGCGCTTCGCGATCCGGTCGAGCAGCAAACGATCCGTGAACAGGTTCTCGCCCATGACAGCAAGAACGGCGTCCAGACGTTCGTCCGTTCCTGGCGCGGAAACCCGGCAGGGAAGGGTGAACACCGCAAGTGCGCCCATCCGCTGGCAGCGGATCTCCCGCGCGATCCCATGGATCTCCGCCGAAGCAACGAAGCTTTCCGCGCATTCTCCAAGCACAGTATCCGGCAAAACGTTCGCGGCGGGCTGACCGGGCTCGGCGCCGAGGAGCGTCTGCGCGGCAGGGTTTGCGAAGCGAACGACGCCGTCCTCCACGCCGAGCACCGCGTCCGAGTTCAGCCGGAACAGCGCTTCAAGGTCTTGTATCTCCAAACTCATATCCATGTCTCTCTTTTATGAAGTCCGCGGGGATTCTATACGTTTCCGGGCATTTCTTCCCGGTTTTCGACGGTTTTCGCGCTCTATTTTAGCAAATCTAACTATAAAGAGCAATCCCCCGGAAAAAAAGTTGACAAAGTATGGTTTCGGTTATAAAATAAACAATATCAGAAGGCGATTCCTGCACAATCGGTCAATACAATGGACTGTCTTGTGTGGTTTTGTCTGACTAAATCAACAAAAACATCATTTTGGAGGTTTTATTAAATGATCAAGATTGGCATCAATGGTTTCGGCCGTATCGGTTCTCTGGCGTTCCGCGCCGCGATGAAGTCGGACGACATCGAGGTCGTCGCCATCAGCGCTCCCGGCCATCCCGCTTCCCACATTGCTTACTGCACCAAGTACGATACCGTGCACGGCCGCTTTGACGGCGAAGTCGTCGGCAACGACGAGGACAGCACGGTCACCGTCAACGGCAAGGTCGTCAAGATCCTCACCGATAAGGCTTACCGCGACGCCGCCCTGATCCCCTGGGGCGAGCTCGGCGTCGAGTATGTCCTCGAGTGCACCGGCGCTTACCTGACCAAGGAAAAGGCCCAGGCCCATATCGACGCCGGCGCGAAGGTGGTCGTCATGTCCGCCCCCGCGAAGGACGACACCCCGATGTTCGTCTGCGGCGTCAACCTGGATAAGTACACCCCGGATATGCAGTTCGTCTCCAACGCCTCCTGCACCACCAACTGCCTGGCTCCTCTTGCCAAGGTCGTGAACGACAACTTCGGCATCGTCGAGGGTCTTATGACCACCGTGCATGCTTCCACCGCCACCCAGGCCATCGTGGACGGCTTCCCCAAGAAGAAGGACCTGCGCGGCGCCCGCTCCATCTACAACAACATCATCCCCGCCTCCACCGGCGCCGCCAAGGCCGTCGGCAAGGTCATCCCCGATCTCAACGGCAAGCTGACCGGCATGGCCATGCGTGTTCCCACCGGCGACATCTCCGTCGTGGACCTGACCGTCCGCCTGGAGAAGGCCGCCACCATGGAGGAGATCAACGCCGCCATGAAGGCCGCTTCCGAGGGCCCGATGAAGGGCGTTATGGAATATGTGGATGACGAGGTCGTCTCCTCCGACTTCCGCACCGATTCCCACACCTCCATCTACGACGCGCAGGCCGGTATCTCCCTGAACGGCAACTTCGTCAAGCTCATCGCCTGGTACGACAACGAGTGGGGCTACAGCTGCAAGATGCTGGACCTCACCCGTCACATCGACAAGGTCCGCAAGGCGTAATCGAACCCAAACAAGTCAAAACCTCTTCCCGTTCGCTTGGATGGGAAGAGGTTTTTTCGTTTTCAAAGGAGATTTCAAAGGAAATACCTTATCGATCGCCTAAGCCCGGCAGACCGTAAGCGGTTTTGCTGGCTCGGACGGCACGGACGATGGCGCGCTCCATGGCGATGGAGGCGAGGATCCCGACGCTGTTCACGTACGTGGGAAATCGGCCGGTGGAGGCGCAGTACACGCTGTCTCCGTCCAGAAGGGTGTGCACCGGTCGGATGGCGCGGGCCAGACCGTCGTGGGCCATGGCGGCGGCCTTGGCAAGCTGCGCCTTGCTGAGCGCGGCGTTCGTCACGAGGACGCCGATGGTCGTGTTCGCGCCTTGATCGGCGTTCGCGGCCGAGAGGGGTTCAAGGAAGAGGTCCTCCGTGGTACGTCCCAGGGGGTCACGAACGCCTGCGATGCGCTTCGCGCCGTCGTATACGTCGCCGATGGCGTTCACGGCCACCAGCGCACCGACCCGCAGGCCTCCGCAGTCGAAGGCGTACGTTCCGAAACCGGATTTCATGGCTCTGTCCATGCCGACGAGCTTTCCGACGGAACAACCGGTGCCAGCCCCGACGTTCCCCTCGGCGGGCGGGGCATAGGAGGCGCTCCGGCAGGCAGCCTCGCCGAGGGCTGCGTCCGGGCGTATGTCCGGGTCTCCGACGCAGAGATCGAACAGACTGCTCTGGCACACCAGCGGCACGACGCTCCCGGCCACCGGGAAGCCGATGCCGCGGCTCTCGAGAAACCGCATGACCCCTCCCGCGGCGTCGAGGCCAAAGGCGCTGCCGCCGGAAAGGAGGATGGCGTGGATGCTGTCCGCGCCCATGAGCGGATCGAGGATGCGCGTGTCCCGGGACGCCGGTCCGCCGCCCTGCACGGAAATGCCGGCGGTGGCGGGCTCGTCGAACAGGATCACCGTACAGCCCGTGCCGGCTTCGTCATACGAGGCGTGGCCGACACGGAAGCCGCCGACCTCCATAATTCCGATGGTTTTCATGACATTCTCTCCCGGATCGCGTCCAGCAGGGCGTCCGCGGCGGCGTCTTTGCTCATGAGGGGAAGATCTGTTTCAGAGTCCGCCGTGATGAGGGTAAGAACGTTCGTGTCCACGCCGAAGCCCGCGCCAGCGACCTTTACGTTATTCGCGGCGATCATGTCGAGGTTCTTGCGGGCAAGCTTGCCGCGGCTGTTTTCCAGCATGTTTTCCGTCTCCATGGAAAAGCCGCAGAGAAACTGTCCTTCGCGCTTGCGTGCGCCGAGGGTGCCGAGGATGTCCTTTGTGCGTTCCAGGGGGATGGACATATCGCCGTCGGACTTTTTGATCTTGTTGTCCGCAACGGACGCCGGTCGATAATCGGCTACCGCCGCTGCTTTGATGACGATGTCCGCCGTGTCGGCATGAGCCATGACCGCGTCGTACATATCCTGGGCCGAGACGACGTCCACGACGTTTACATACGCCGGGCGGGGGAGAGAAACAGGTCCGGAGACGAGCGTGACGTCCGCGCCGCGGCGGGAGGCGGCCTTCGCGATGGCATAGCCCATGCGTCCCGAGGAGTGATTGGTCAGATACCGGACGGGGTCCAGGGCTTCCCTGGTAGGTCCGGCGGTCACGAGGACGCGCTTTCCGGTGAGGTCTTTTTCGTGAGCCAGGGCATGCAGGCAGACCTCCAAAAGAGCCTCCGGCTCGGGCAGCTTGCCCTTGCCGACAGCGCCGCAGGCGAGCCGGCCCGAGGCGGGCTCGATGACCTCCCAGCCGTAGCGGCGCAGGATGGCGAGGTTATCCTGTGTCACTGGGTTTTCGTACATCCCGGTGTTCATGGCCGGCGCGATGGCCTTTGGGCAGGAGCAGGCGAGGACGGTGGTGGTCAGCATATCGTCCGCAAGGCCGTGGGCGAGCTTTGCGATGACGTTCGCCGTGGCTGGGGCAATGAGGACAAAGTCGGCCCGGTCCGCCACCGCGATATGCTCCACGCTGTGCTGGAAATTGCGGTCGAAGGTATCGACCAGCGCCTTCTGCCCGGTGAGCTGCTCGAAGGTGATGGGTGTGACAAATCTGGTCGCGTTTTCCGTCATGAGCACCTGCACGTCCGCGTGCTGCTTGACGAGGGCCGACGCCAGCGCCGCGGCTTTGTAGCACGCGATGCCGCCGGACACACCGAGGACGATGGTCTTTCCCTGAAGCATGGATATTCCTCCTTGCCGATGAAAGCGTTTTTGTTGCCCATACTATAGCATACCCGTCGGTGAATTGCAACGAAACACACGGCAGGCATACTGTGGCGAAAGAAACAGTTGCAAGCGGGGGAGGGATGCGCTATAATGCCCTTGGCAGAGCGTGAAGCCGGTCCCTCGTACCTGCGGCGGACGGGAGGACGGAACAAGGCGGATCGTGACGCCTATTATCTGATGCAGTGTATCCGTCGGGAACGGAACACAAGCAAGGAGGTCAATTGAATATGGAAAAGAAAACCAACGCACGCACCATCGCGGAGTACGCCATCTTCATCGCGATTATTTTCGTAATGAAGATCACAGGTCTTTCGAGCATTCCGGTCGGACCGCTCGTTATGACGCTCACCATGATCCCCATCGCTATCGGGGCCATGCTTCTCGGACCGCTCGGCGGCGCGCTGCTGGGGTTCGTCTTCGGCCTTACCAGTCTTTACGACGCCATTTCCGGCGCGTCCGTGATGACTGGCGTTTTCTTTCAGGTCAGCCCCTTCCACACCGTCGTGCTCTGCGTCGTGACGAGGACGCTCGTCGGCTGGCTCACCGGGCTGATTTTCAAGATGCTGAAGAAGATCGACCGGAAAAAGGTCTGGTGCTATTTTGCGGGCGGGCTTCTCGCTCCGATGCTGAACACGATCCTGTTCATGGGCTACATCGTGCTCGTGTTCTACCGCACGGACTTCGTGCAGGAGCGTGTGACGATGCTTGGCGCCAGCGGACCGTTCATGTTCGTTGTGCTGCTCGTCGGTATGCAGGGAATCGTTGAGTGGCTGACCGGCTGCATCGTCGGCGGCGGCGTCGCGAAGGGAGTGGCCCACGCTCTCAAGCGCGACAAGGACTAAATACGATAAGATAGGGGAGATCGTCTGTGATCCTGGCCATTGACGTAGGCAACACCAACATCGTCCTCGGCGGCATTACGGACGGAAAACAGGTATTTTCCGCCCGTCTCGCCTCGGACCGCAACAAGACAGAGGACCAGTATGCGCTGGACATCCAGGGCATCCTGACCATGCACGGGGTGAAGCCCGGCGACATCGAGGGCGGTATCCTGTCCTCCGTCGTGCCGTATCTGCAGACGATCATCCCCCACGCCATCCGTCTGCTCACGGGGATCGACATCCTCGTGGTCGGCCCCGGCATCAAGACCGGGCTGAACATCCGCATGGACGATCCCGCCGCCGTTGGCAGCGACCTCATCGTCACCGCCGTCGCTGCCCGGGCGAAGTATCCTGCCCCGATCGCCATCATCGACATGGGCACCGCGACGACGGTCTCCGTCGTGAACGCCGACGGAACCTACATCGGCGGTATGATCATCCCCGGGCTGTGGGTCTCAGTGAACGCGCTGTCCGCCCGCGCCGCGCAGCTGCCGTACATCGATCTGTCCGGTCCGACGAAGCTCTTTGGCACCAACACCGTGGATTGCATGCGGTCTGGCGCGGTCATCGGCTGCGCCGCCATGATGGACGGAATCATCGAACGCATGGAAGAAGAGCTCGGCCAGCCCGTCAGCGCCATCCTCACCGGCGGCGTCAGCCCCCTCATCACGCCGTACTGCCGGCACGAGTTCCATCTGGAGCCGGACCTTCTCATCGAAGGGCTGCGAATCCTCTACGAGAAGAACAAGCCCGGCGCGCGCCGGTGAATAGAATGAGCTTTCGCGTTCTGAGTGTCTTCGGTACAAGGCCCGAGGCGGTCAAAATGTGTCCCGTCGTCCGGGAACTCTCGTCCCGGGAGGGCGTCGTAAGCCTTTGCTGCGTCTCCGGTCAGCATCGGGAGATGCTCGACGATGCTCTGTCTGTTTTCGATGTGACTCCGGATCTTGATCTTCACATCATGACCGAACGACAAACGCCGTCCCTCATTACGCGCAGGTGCCTGGACGGTATGGAGCAGGCTGTCGATGCGCTGCACCCAGACCTGATCCTTGTCCATGGAGACACCTCTACCACCTTTGCCGCCGCCCTCGGCGCGTTTTACTGTCGTATCCCCGTGGGCCATGTCGAGGCCGGCCTCCGCACCGAAGACCGGTATTCTCCTTACCCGGAGGAGATGAACAGACGTCTCGTCTCCCGAATCGCCGAGCTGCATTTCTGTCCCACGGAGCAAAACCGAGAAAACCTCCGACGCGAGGGGATCACTGACGGCGTCTTTGTAACGGGCAATACAGTCCTCGACGCGCTGAGAACAACGGTCCGGGCGGACTACGTGTTTCCGGCATCGGAACTGGAGGCCCTTGTCCGCAGCGGACGTCGGCTTCTGCTCGTGACCTGCCACCGTCGGGAGAATATCGGCGAGCCCATGAAAAATCTCTTCAAGGCGCTGCGGCAGATCGCAGAGGAACGGACGGATGTGGAGATCATCTATCCCGTCCATCCGAGCCCAAATGTGCGCGAGGCGGCGTATCGGTATCTGCGAGGCGCACCCCATATCCATCTAATCCCGCCGCTGTCCGTGGATGCCATGCACAACCTGATGGCCCGGTGTTATCTGGTCCTGACCGATTCCGGCGGTCTTCAGGAGGAGGCACCTGCCCTTGGAAAGCCCGTACTGGTCATGCGCCGGGTAACGGAGCGGCCCGAGGCGGTGGAGGCGGGCACCGTTCGCCTGACCGGCACGGAACAAGCGACGATCGTCTCCATGACGAACGAGCTTTTGGATGATCCTGCTGCCTATGACGCCATGGCCTATGCCGTCAATCCCTACGGCGACGGACATGCCGCCGAGCGGATCGCCGACGCTGTCCAGCGGTTTGCGAAGGAACGTCTCGGTCTGTAAGCCTCCATATTGCATCGACGAGAGAAAGGAGACAGTCTATGCGCGGAATCATTTTGGCCGGAGGCTCGGGCACACGTCTCTACCCGCTGACGATGGTCACCTCCAAGCAGCTTCTGCCGATCTACGACAAGCCGATGATCTATTATCCGCTGTCCACGCTGATGCTGGCAGGGATCCGAGACATTCTCATCATCTCGACGCCGGAGGATACGCCGCGCTTTCGGGCGCTCCTGGGCGATGGAAAGCAGTTCAACATATCGCTTTCTTATGCGGTCCAGCCGTCGCCGGACGGCCTCGCGCAGGCGTTCCTGATCGGGGAGGAATTCATCGGGGACGACTGCTGTGCCATGGTCCTCGGGGACAACATTTTTTACGGCGACGGGCTTTCCTCTTACCTGCGTGCCGCTACAAAAAACGCGGTAGAGGGAAAAGCAACGATCTTCGGCTACTATGTCCGGGACCCGGAACGCTTCGGGATCATGGAGTTCGATGAAAAATGGAACATCCTCTCCGTGGAGGAAAAGCCGAAGCATCCGAAGAGCAACTACTGCATCACCGGGCTGTACTTCTATCCCCGCGGCGTCGCGGAGAAGGCAAAGCAGGTCCGTCCCTCCGCCCGGGGCGAGCTTGAGATCACGGACCTGAACGCGATCTATCTCCGGGAGGGGACCCTCAAGGCACAGATTTTGGGCCGCGGCTATACCTGGATGGACACCGGGACCATGGACAGTCTGATGGACGCGTCGGCTTTCGTGCAGATGACGGAGACCCGCCAGGGCGTCATGATCTCCGCACCGGAGGAGATCGCCTTCCGCAAGGGCTGGATCACCCGGGAGATGCTTCTGGACGCGGCGGCGCTGTACGGAAAATCCCCCTACGGCGAGCACCTCAAAAACGTGGCGACCGGCGTGATGCGCTACTGAGGGAGGTACATACCCATGACCATCATCGTGACCGGCGGCGCCGGATTCATCGGCTCGAACTTCATATTCTACATGCGGAAGGCGCACCCGGACTACCGGATCGTCTGCGTGGACAAGCTGACCTACGCGGGGAATCTTTCCACGCTGAAGCCTGTGATGGACGACCCGAAGTTCCGCTTCGTCCGGGCGGACATCTGCGACCGTGAGGCGATTTACGGCCTGTTCGAGGAGGAGCATCCCGACATCGTCGTGAACTTCGCCGCGGAGAGCCATGTGGACCGCAGCATCGAGGACCCCGGGATCTTCTTGCAGACGAACATCCTCGGCACGGCGGTGATGATGGACGCGAGCCGGAAATACGGCGTCGTACGCTATCACCAGGTATCGACGGATGAGGTATACGGCGACCTTCCCCTGGACCGGCCGGATCAGTTTTTCACGGAGACAACGCCCATCCATACGAGCAGCCCTTACAGCTCCTCCAAGGCGGGTGCGGACCTTCTGGTGCAGGCGTACTTCCGCACCTACGGTCTTCCCGTGACCATTTCCCGCTGCTCCAACAACTACGGCCCGTATCACTTCCCGGAAAAGCTCATCCCTCTCATGATCGCGAACTGCCTGAACGACAAGCCGCTGCCGGTATACGGTCAGGGTCTGAACGTGCGGGACTGGCTGTACGTCGAGGACCACTGCAAGGCGATCGATCTCGTCATCCACGACGGGCGAATCGGCGAGGTATACAACATCGGCGGACACAACGAGATGCGGAACATCGACATCGTGAAGCTCATCTGCCATGAGCTCGGAAAGCCCGAAAGCCTCATCACCTACGTTACGGACCGGAAGGGCCATGATATGCGCTACGCCATCGACCCGACCAAGATCCACGAGGAGCTGGGCTGGCTGCCGGAAACGAAGTTCGAGGACGGCATCAAGCGCACGATCCGCTGGTATCTCGACAATCGTCCCTGGTGGGAGGAGATCATTTCCGGCGAGTACCAGACCTATTACGAGCGAATGTACGGAAACCGATAAACCAATATACATCAGCGCCGGGACCGACGAGCGATTTCGTCGGTCCCGGCGCTGTATTTCGGATCGATCAGTCGTATTCCAGCCGTAGGCGGAACCAGGGTTTATCCTCCCCGGCGGTGATGTAATAGCTGCCGCCCTCCGCGCCCCAGCGGACGTCAAAGGTCTCCCCGAAGGAGAGCTCCCGGGAATACTCCGTAGCGACGGAGCGAAGCGCGCGGCCCTCCGCGGCGGCCGGGAGGATGTCTTCCGCCAGGTCCAAATAGCGGGTATTGTTCATGTGTCCGTTCAGATCGACGTAGCTGTACGGCACGGTGAAGGGACGCGTCTCCGTACAGGGCAGCGGGCGCGGTGCGCTGGGGAGAGGGATCTCTTCGCCCGTCTCCGTCCCGTTGATGACGACGCCGCAGCGCTCCGGAAAGACCAGCTTTCGGGTGCGGAGGTCCGTCAGCGTCCAGAGAGAGCTGGCCCGGACCAGGGGCTCGCCGGCTGTCGTCTCCAGCGCGAAATACCGCGGGAACAGGACGTGCATGGTATGTCCGGGCCAGGAGCGCAGAACGACCTGCTCGTCGTATTCCGGCAGGCGCTCGATCGTCGCTCTCTGCAGCGTCACGACCCAGAGGATCCCGCGGTCCAGGGTCTTGTCCCGTCCCATGCCGAGAGCCTCGGTGTGGGCGATGGCGGCTTCCTGCAGCCAGGTGAACAGCACGGAAAGGCGCAGACGCCGGTGCATGTCCACGTCCGAGCTCAGGATGCGGCGCTCGGCTTCCCAAATGCTCATGCTTTCGGAAGACGCTTCTCGATGGAGTCCGCCACGTCCCCAAGGGTCGAGAGCTTCTGCCACTGGCGCTCTGGGATACGTACGTCGAACAGAGCCTCCAGCTTGCAGATAATGAGCACGAAGCCCATGGAATCGATGGCTGTCTCGGTGTTGATGACTGTGTCCTCCGCAAGGTCGGCATCCGTCATCTCGGGGAAGCAGTCGAATATCACGCCCTTGATCTTTTCGATGATTTCCGTTCTTGTCATGGATTTCCCACTTTCTGCTGGAGCTCCCAGCGTTTGATTTTTCCCGTCGCGGTGCGCGGCAGGGGATCTTGGATGAATAGAATGTCGGCAAGCTGCTGCCCTCTGGGCAGCGTCGCCATGAGGGGCCGAAGTGTCTCCGTTACGGCGGCGCGCTCGCCTTCGCCGGAGATCACGAGCACCGGACGGCCGTCCCGCAGGAGCACAGCCAGTTCGGTGAGGCCGAGAGCCGTCTGCAGGGCAGCCTCATATTCAGGGAGGAAGAGCTTTGTGCCGTCGGGAAGGACGAGGATGTCCTTTTTCCGTCCGGTGATGTGCAGACGCCCGTCGTCGTCAAAGCGGCCCAGGTCGCCGGTATACAGGACCCCGTCTTGAAGGACGGCGGCGGTGTCCTCCGGACGTTTGTAGTAGCCCAGCATCATGCAGGTGGGAGCGTTGATGAGGATCTCGCCGTCCTCCGCGAGGGTGATCGTATCGTCCGGACAGACCTCCATGGCAAAGGGATC